>JAUZQP010000035.1 GCA_030950965.1 Mariprofundaceae bacterium | reverse complement strand
TCTTTATTGTACACTGCTTTCGTGACTCTGAACGGGAAACTCCGCACGGCGAGGGACTATTCATCAGCCCTGCCGACGGCAAAGTGATTCGTGCGAAAGTGCGTGATCATCATTTGAAGGTAGATATATTTATGAATATTTTCAACGTCCATGTAAACCGTGCGGCGATGGATCGTGTAATTAGCGACATGACCTATACGCGTGGGCAACTCTCCAACGTGGGAGGGCATGTTTCAACAGGCTGTACCGCGTTAACACAACGTAAGGAGCATCCCGATGCGTGAGACCAGCCAACAGCGGCGCGCTGTCTACATCCTACCCAGTTTATTTACCACTATGGGCTTATTTGCAGGGTTCTATTCGTTAATCGCCTCTGTGCAAGGGCGTTTTGAATTAGCTGCGTGGACGATTATTGCTGCCGCTATCTTTGATATATTAGATGGGCGTGTAGCGCGTTTGCTGAATGCCGAAACATCATTTGGAGCAGAATACGACTCACTGTGTGACATGCTTTCCTTTGGTATCGCACCTGCGGTATTGGTCTATTTATGGGCTTTAACACCGCTCGGCAAGCCTGGTTGGTTGGCAGCATTTCTGATGGTTGCAGGTGCAGCACTGCGTTTAGCACGTTTTAATGTGCAACACGATGTGCAAGATAAACGCTACTTTAGCGGGCTTCCTACACCAGCAGCAGCATTATTGATTGCCTCAGCCGTACTGTTTTACCACGATATCGAAAGCCTGCCGTGGTCATGGTTATGGTGGATGATTTCGGTTGCTTTAGCATGGTTAATGGTCAGCAACACCCGTTTTATCTCAGGCAAAGACATCGATTTGCGTAAAGGGCGACAATTCACCTTGGTGTTACTCATGGTAATGATGATCACCATCGTAATGGTCGCACCCTACCGTATTTTATTTGCGGTTTTCATGGCCTATTGCTTGCACGGCTCCATGATGTGTTTATGGCAGCATCATCGTATCAAAGAGTTACGACAATCGCGCCGTCAACGCCGCGCCGAACGAAAACAACAACAGCAACCTTCGCCCACGACCGAAACTGTCGAACATGAAGAAAAGGATTAACCATGCCCCAACCCGAAACCTATGCTTCTTTCGTTTTTGAACGCGCTACACGCATTGAAACACTGAATATTGAGCTACAGGAATTCCGCCATACAGTCACGGGCGCAGTGCATATTCATATTCAAGCTGATGACCAGCAGAATGCATTTTTAGTCGCGTTTCGCACCGTACCAGAAGACTCCCGTGGCGTTGCCCATGTGCTGGAACACACTGCCCTGTGTGGCAGTAGCCGTTACCCTGTGCGTGACCCATTTTTTATGATGACGCGCCGCTCCTTGAACACCTTCATGAATGCCTTCACCTCCAGCGACTGGACGGCTTACCCCTTCGCCAGTTGCAACCGTAAAGATTTTTATAATCTGCTGGATGTCTATTTGGACGCAGCATTCTTCCCTAATCTGGACGAGATGGATTTCTTGCAAGAGGGGCATCGCTTTGAGTTCGCTACGATGGATGATCCCACCAGCGACTTAACCTACAAAGGCATCGTGTTTAACGAAATGAAGGGCGCGATGAGTTCGCCTACCAGCACGTTGTGGCAGACTATGACGGCGCATTTATTCCCCACGCAAACCTACCATCACAACTCTGGTGGCGATCCTGTACACATCCCAGATTTAACGCATGAACAGCTCCAAGCTTTCCATACCACCCATTATCACCCCAGCAATGCGATCTTCGTAACCTATGGCAATATGCCAGCAGTTGATCACCAAGCAGTCTTTGAAGCCCGTGCTTTAAAGGACTTTAACGCCCTAGATCAACATATTCGTGTAGGCTTGGAACAGCATTTCGACACACCTAAGCGGGTATCTGCCCACTATGCCGTGGAGCCTGGTCAACCCACCGAACGCAAAACGCACATCGTACTGGGTTGGTTGTTGGATGAAAATATCGATGGCGAAACCCTACTCGCCACCCATTTACTGTCGGGTGTGTTGTTGGATAACAGTGCATCACCCCTGCGTCACGCCTTGGAAACCAGTGATTTAGGCGAAGCACCATCACCCTTATCAGGCTTGTCCGACTCAACACGCGAAATGATTTTTTGCTGTGGTTTTGAAGGTGCAGAAGCCAGTGATGCCGATGCTGCCGAGCAGTATATTTTGGACACCCTGCGCCGCATTGCCGACGATGGCGTTGCGCAAGAACAAATCGAAGCAGAACTGCATCAATTGGAGCTGTCACAGCGCGAGGTAAGTGGTGACCGCTTCCCTTACGGATTGAACATGATGCTCAGTGCACTAACCCCTGCGCTGCATGATGCCCCCATCGCTCCCGTGTTGGACATTGACCCCATTTTGTGCCGTTTACGCGAACGTATTCAAGACCCTGACTTTATTAAAGGCTTAGTCCGCCGCTTGGTGGACAACCCCCACCGTGTCTGTTTGGTGATGGAACCCGATGCTGAATTGGCTGAGCGCGAACAAACTGCCGAGACAGAAAAACTTGCGACCATCAAAGCGGGTTTGAGCGAAGCGGAAGTCGAACAGATTATTGCCCAGGCGAAGCAACTTAAAGCACGCCAAGAGTCGCAAGATAACCCTGATTTACTCCCCGAAGTAACCCGTGAAGAT
>JAUZQP010000034.1 GCA_030950965.1 Mariprofundaceae bacterium | reverse complement strand
CCCACCAAACTCGCTTGTCTTTTTGCCCAGCATCGGCGTTGCAAAAAAAGCTTACATAGCAAGCTATGCTTTGCTTTTTGCGCCTTGATGCGGAACAAAAATCCTGCGTGATTTTGGTAGGTTATTTATTGCGAGTTACCTAAGATGCTCCCTTCACTCGCTTACCCGTTACCGTAAGTATTCGAGTTAACACCTTCTTATTGTCGAGTTACCCTATCCGTAGAGATATGCCATAGGAACGTCCCATCTACCGATGATCCATACTCCTCATCCAGCGTAATCATTGGGCTTTCCGCTGAAGACTGGACAAAAAGAGAGCTGCAACGGTGAAGCGTAGGGTGCGCTTGCGCACCACACGGCGGTACAACTCATGCAGAGGTGTGATGAATGAACCAGTGTATGGGTTCTACCACGCCATTTTGTGCGCAAGCGCACCCTACCCTTGAGTTCAAATCCTTGCCATCACACCCCATTCAACACGTTGCTGTTAAGGATGTCCATCTTAAAAAGGAAGCCGATTAACGCTTACATACCCCCCAGAAAGCAGCAAGAAAACAGCAAGAAACAGTTCCTCCCCTAAATCCGTTATAATCAGCAGATATTTATGCTGAAGCTGATATCAGCGCATTCTCATGCACACGATCAATTAACTGAATCACCTTCTCGGCTGCGGCATCGTCAAACACACCCAACAATCCATCATGATGGCTAAAGGTGAAGGGGGATTCGAAGAGCATTGATTGATCAATCGTTCCGTTTTGGCTTAGATGCTCAATGATGGTGTTGATAAAGGTGATTTGATCCGCACGCAGGTTCCCTGCCTGAATAAACGCAGCAAAAGCATCTTGCACAGCAGTTTTATCCAGGCCGACAATGCCACGAATAAACTCACCCAAAGGTTTGTCGCCATAAGTGTTGATGTAATCCTGCTTGCTTCCCACTTCACCATCAAATAAAATACGCTCAAGCGAGTGTAAATCCAATACTGTAATAGGCTTGTTTCTTTTCAGCTTCTGAATCACCACATGCTCTTTATGATGGCGCACATAAGATTCCACACGGTCTTTATAGCTTTGAAGGTTGCTATAAGAGGGAATCAAATCGTGCTCAGTAACACCAAGTTCATCCAGTTCATCTTCAAAGTTTGTGGTGATGCTTCCCTGTTTCTCTTTATCCAAATACTTCATCAAGTCACGTAAAGACAAACGCACCTCATCCAAACGGTTCACATGCACAAGCTGCCAAAAGGCTTCTGTTTGCACCTCATGAAGCAGCGGTGCCTGCATGGCTACTTCTGGGATATTTAGTTTTGTCAGTAAATCTTTGCCAACGCTGCTTATTTTATTGATGAAAGGATCTGTGCTGTAGGCATGGGTAAGTATCGCCAACTGGAAGCGAAGAAGAAGCACATCAAATCTACGGGCAAACTCATCATCCGATGAATGTGGCAACACCAATGAAGACAATGACGTATGAATGTCCAACATGTCACCCTTAGACAAGCTCTGCCAACGTTTGGCATCACTGTATTCAATCACATGCCGCAGCTTAGCCTTCACCACAAAGCGATCTTGATCTAACCCTGCCACAGCCTGTTGCAGCTCATGGATATAAGACTCTGCCAGCTCCCTGTTCTGCTCGGTGCTTTCTGCCTGCTCACGAATCAACACGGCAATTTCCAGCTTGGCTTCAAACGTTTGTTGGGTCAGGCTTTTTACAGTTTTGCTTTTCAAACCATCCGGGAACGCATTAAAGAACTCAAAGTTCTGACAAAAATCAAAAATCGCAAAGTTCTGCTTATCCTGCCCGATACCAAATAAATTAGGGCATAAACGCGTGCCACGGCCAATCATCTGCCAGAATTTCGTCGGCGATTTCACCGGTTTGAAAAACACCAGATTGACCACACGCGGCGCATCCACACCTGTATCCATCATATCAACGGATACAGCAATTTGAGGGTCGCGCTCTGCATAAGGCTCAACGAAAACTTCCAACAAGTCCTGCGCTTTGCTTGCGTAGTTATCAATCACGCGCAAAAACTTGCCAGCATATTCAGGATAATTTTTATTAAACCGCTGCTCGATAAAAATAGCATGGGCATGGTTCTTGGCAAAGATGATGGACTTACCCAGCTTATCGCCACCCTGCACCTTGATGCCGTTTACCATCAAATGATGAAGCACCTTATCCACCGTATCCGTATTGAATAACCAGCTGTTCAGTGCCGAACTTGAAATCTCATCGGCCACCTCTTCACTGCTGGGGTCGCCAAATTTCTCTTCATACTCCGCTTTTTCTGATTCAGATAGGTCTTCATATTTGATGCCTTCACGCATGAACTGAAGCGGTACAGATACCGCCTTGGGTGGCACCAGATGCCCTTCGCGAACCGCCGTGTCCAATTCATAAGCAAAGGTAGGATTATCATCTTCAATGCCAAACAAGCCGTAGGTGTTGTGGTCGATGTCTGTTTTCGGTGTCGCCGTCAGCCCCACCAACATGGCATCAAAATATTCAAAGATAGCACCATACTTTTGGTACACTGAACGATGCGCCTCATCAACAATAATCAAATCAAAATGCCCAACGCCGTAAAAGTGCTGGTCACCATGCGTAAAGCCGTCAATGCGATTCATGATGGTTGGGTAGGTAGAGAATACCAGACGCGTGCCGTTATCTTCCCGTTCTTTGGTTAAATCAATGGTCGACAGATGCGGCAGGTGTTCATTAAAGGCATGTTGGGCTTGTCTCACCAGTGCATTGCGGTCGGCTAAAAACAGCACACGTTTTGCCCAGTTACACTTGGTCAACATATCGACAATCGCCGCAGCAGTGCGTGTCTTGCCGCTTCCTGTTGCCATCACCAACAGGCTTTGCCTTGCTCTACCGCGCAGCTCAGCATCAGGATTGGTTGAGGCAAAATTTTCAGCAATACGTTGAATCGCCTCAAGCTGATACGCACGCCCTGCAATAGCTTCATTCACTTTAAAGTCGCGCAAGTCCGTGCGATGACCACGCCGCTGAATCATCAGTTGCAGTTCGTTCTTATCGTAGAAACCCTGCACTTCACGCTCAGGGTAGAATTGGTCATCCCACAAATAGGTTTCAAAACCATTGCTGTAAAAGATGATGGGGCGTTGCCCATGTTTGGCTTCTAAACAGTCCGCATACAATGTTGCCTGATGCTTGCCCTTGCGTGCATCCGCCATGGTTTTCTTGGCTTCTACCACCGCTAGCGGCAGGCCATCATCACCCCACAACACATAATCGACATAACCCAAACCCGAAGGATTGGTGCTTTTGGGCATGCCTGTCACTTCATGCTCAAGCTCACGCCCTTCTCTTAAATGGTCCCAGCCACACGCTTGCAGTGACAGATCAATATAACGTTTGCGCGTCTCTGCTTCTGATATGGCCAACGGCACAGTGGCTTGAAAGTCTACAGCCTTTTGTCGCTCAAGTTTTAATGCCGCAAGTGAAACACGCTCTGCTTCCCATGCTGTTTTGAGTGTGGCATTGCTCTGGATTTGCTCTCTTAACTTTTCTTCTGCTTGAATGGCTGCTTTGGTCTTGGCTTCCAACTCATCCTGCAACGCGTGAAGTTGCTGTGGGGTAATCTGCTGCTGTGCTTGCCCTGTATGACTCAATCCACCATCAGGAATCAGCGTTTCATCAAACACTGTATTTTGCGGCTTGGTATTGCCGTAATATATGTTGAGGTAAACCATAAACCGAAACAGATACTTGAGTGATGCAAGCGAATCACCAGCCTTGATTTTGCTACCATGGGCTGCGGCATTGCCCGTTTTACGCACCAGATTGATTTCACGAAACAAGCTTTGCGGAAACGCCTCACGAAAACGCTGATCGTGTAACAGTGTGCTTAAATCAGCACGCCATGGGCGTTGTACACTTTTATCATGGTCATACAACCAGTTCACCGTATTTTCCAACGCCGCACGGCACAAGATCGCCGCTGCTGTGGGTGATACAAAGCTCAGTTTTTC
>JAUZQP010000033.1 GCA_030950965.1 Mariprofundaceae bacterium | reverse complement strand
TGATTTACTGGAAGCTGCATTACCCTATATGTTACCAGAAGCCCAAGTAGTAATTGAATTCCATGGTGAACAAGCACTGAATGTTACGATGCCGCAGAGTGTGGAATTGGTCGTGGTGGAATGTGATGCTTCCATCAAGGGACAAACGGCAACGGGTTCTTACAAACCAGGCGTGCTGGAAACAGGTGCCTCGATCATGGTTCCACCCTACCTAGAAGCAGGCACTAAGGTTCGCGTTAATACTGAATCGGGTGAGTATATCGAACGCGCATGATGTGGTTGCGTACTGTTGTATTATCATTGAGTTGCGCGCTGTGTGTGATGACCGCGCAAGCAACACCGATTACGCTGGGTTATGTGTTGCATCAAGTGTTGCAAGAACAACCTTCGTTGGCATTGGCGGCTTTAAATGAATCGCTGCAAGGCGTAAATGAACAACAGCGCGCTGCTTTGCTGGATGGTCAATGGGGCGTAGCATTGAATGGCTCGGATGAAAAGAAACCCAGCCCCAGCCCCTTTGGTTCTAACATTACTAATTTAGCCGTATTGTCGGCGAATATCAGCCAGCCGTTGGCAGATGGCTCTAGCATTACCTCTACGTTGAGTTATAGCCGCACGCGCTTGCGTTACCCCACTACCACCTCAACTTTTTTTCGGGCATCGTTAAATCCTGTGTACGAAAGTAAAATTGATGTTATTTATCGTTACCCTTTACTGCAAGGGCATGGCAACCCTGCTTACCAGCAGCAGGCACAAGTCAACGCATGGGGCGAACAAGCGGCGCATTGGCAAGTTGCCGTACAGCAAGAGCAACTGCTAGGGCAAGCCGCCGCTATTTATTACCAATTAGCAGCGAATGAAATCAGCGTGCGTATTGCTGAGGATGCGGTTCATCGCGTGGCGCAGTTACTCAAGTATCAGCGCAAGCGCGAAGCCTTTGGTTTGGTGGAAGCGGCTGACCGTTTACAAACAGAGGCCCTGTTAGCAACACGTCAAGCTAGTCTTGTGCAAGCCAAAGCAGCGATTCACAGTAGTCGTACAACTTTGCAGCGTCTGTTGTTGTTACCCGATGCACCAGCATCATCATGGCATACCGACACCGCAGCAGATACCACATGGTTGTCACCTATTTTGCATTCAGACGGCGCGTTATTAGCCGATGCAAAACGCCAACGCCCTATATTTCACCTCCTACAAGCACAGGTTGAAGCTGCCGATGCGCAAGACCGCGTGTTGCAAGATCAATTGCGTCCACAATTAAACCTCATCGGTCAAGTGGGCAGTCGTGCCTTGACAGGACTGAGTATGCGCACCACCAACGATAGTTTTGATTTGCGCGATCGTTATGTCGGGGTTGGTGTTGAGTTTAAAGATACACTGGGTAAACATGGCACGAAGGCGGCGTTGGCGCGTAATGGTTTACAACGCGAACAGGTGCTATTGCAACATTGGCAAACGATCGAACAAATTCGTACCGATATAGCTACCGCACGCACAGATTTGAACAATGCGCGACAAAATTATTTAGCCATGCAACAACGGATGAAGGCTGAGCGTCGCAAGTATGATGCTGAATTGCAACGCTACCGTGAAGGGCGTTCAGATACTGCAACTATTGTGCAGTTTTCGGGGGACTTGCGTAATGCGGAATTACAAGCTGCCTTGCAACAGATCACCATTGAGCTGGCTCGACTGCGTTTGCACTTAGCGGCTGGCGATATTTTAATGGCATTAAAGAACGGCACATGAAAGCATTGATTGCTTTTTTTGTGCGACGCGGCTTGGTGGTGAATTTATTATCATTGATGCTGTTATTTGGTGGTTTATACGCTGCTAAAAACATTCAGCGCGAAGCATTTCCCAGTGTTAATTTCGATGTGATTGTGATTGCAGGTGCTTACCCTGGAACGACGCCAAAAGAGGTCGAACAATTATTGATCATGCCGATTGAACGGCAACTCAAAGGGCTGGATGGCATTAAAGCGATTCGTAGTACCTCTTTCCCTGGTACGATGCAGCTCACTATTGAGGTAGATCCTAACTTTACCGATCGCTCACGTTTGGTGGCTGACGTGCAGCAAGCAGTAAATCAGGCGGGCTTACCTGTGGATATGCCTGCTGATCCGATGATTTCGGAAGTGAAATCCGAGCAAGCACCTGTATTAACATTTTCTATTTTTGGCCCTTTTTCCGATGTTGCGTTGAAGCACCTCGGTGATATGATTGAAGATGATGTATTGAGCATTCAAGGGGTGTCTCGCGTTGTCGTGCAGGGCGACCGCAAAGAAGAGATCCGTATCACACTGAACCCTAAAAAAATGCGCCGTCACCGGATCGCGATTAACGATGTGATTCGTGTGGTCAAAGGCTGGAATGTTAACGCCCCAGGCGGTACGCTTAAAGCGGATACTGGTCAATACATGATTCGTATTGTCGGTGAATTTCATTCCGCTGCCGATGCAGGCGATTTGGTGCTGCGCGCCAATGACCGTGGTCAAGTGTTGCGTTTGCGCGATGTTGCCGAGGTAGAGCGTACACTGGTGCAAGCAACCCGTCATGTGGGGGCACA
>JAUZQP010000032.1 GCA_030950965.1 Mariprofundaceae bacterium | reverse complement strand
TGGTTTCTACGGCTCTTCAAGGGGCTGGTAATCAACGCGGTAGTTGGCAGACACCCAAGGGTCGCCATCGTATTGCTACGCTGATTGGTACTGGCTGCGCGATGAATACCGCTTTTGTTGGTAGAAAAGTGAGTGGCATGTACGACCCACAGCACGATGACACGCATAAAGACTGGATTTTAACACGGATTATACGTTTGAAAGGCGATCAAACTGGCATTAATCGACGCGGCAGCTGTGATACTTTCCAACGTTATATCTATATTCACGGCACACATGATGAACCAGCCTTGGGAACACCCGCATCCCACGGCTGCATTCGTATGGCAAATGATGATATTATGGCGTTATATCAGCGTGTAAGACACAATGAATTGGTCTATATTGTGTGATATATTCAGGGTAACTGAATATATCACACATACTGTCGTGCCCTAACTCAAGTTTCTGAGGGTAGTTCTTCACCCTCTGGCACGGGGGCTGTCCATTTGCATGCTTCGTTGACGCAGACCCATTCTGTGCCACGACGTTTGGTCGTCTTTTGGGTGATGAATGGCGCGCTGCATGCTGGGCAGGGGCGACTAACAGGGGGATTCCATAGCGCATTCTTACACTTGGGGTAGCATGAACAGGAGTAAAAAACCTTACCGCGACGGGATTTTTTCTCTAAAAATGTACCTTTATTGCATTCGGGGCAAGACACGCCCGTGTCCCTTGGCTTTTCCATAGGCTGAATATTGCGGCATTCAGGGTAGGCTGAGCAACCAAGGAATTTACCATAACGACCGTTTTTAATGACCATGCCTGCGCCGCATTTGTCGCACTTTTGGTCACTCATTTCAGGTTCGGCTTGTTCTTCACCCTCTTTGCCATCATTCAGTGGCTTGGCATTTTTGCATTCGGGGTAGCCTGTACATGCCATGAAACGCCCATAACGTCCCAGCTTGATTGCCATCGGTTTGCCACATTGATCGCATATTTCGTCGGTTTCGGTATGGGTAACATCCGAACGGCTGACGTTTTCCATCGTGTGATCGACCTGTTTTTTAAACGGCCCCCAAAATTCGCGCAATAATGGTTTCCAATCATCATCGCCACGCGCTACGGCATCAAGTTTATCCTCTACGGAAGCGGTGAAATTCACATCGATGACATCATTAAAATAGCGCGTCAAAAAGGTATTGACGATTTCGCCTACTTCTGTGGGCACAAAACGTTTGCGCTCCATATCGGCATACTTGCGTTCACGCAATACATTGAGGATAGAGGCATAGGTGGATGGCCGACCAATACCGTGGCTTTCCAAATCTTTGACTAGCGTAGCTTCGGAGAAACGAGGCTTGGGCTCGGTAAAATGCTGCTTGGGTGTCACCGTGTCGATAGCAATAGCATCGCCAGCTTTGAGCTCTGGCAACAAACCCTGCACGTCTTCTTTTGCTGGCTCATCCGTACCTTCGATGTACAGCTTGCGGAAGCCGGGGAAGACCATGGTTGAGCCAGATGCCCGTAGCATCAGAGCATCCCCATTGATGTCTGCACGCACTTGGTCGAGCAGGGCTGGAGCCATCTGTGTTGCCAGCGAGCGCTTCCAAATCAAATCATACAAACGCCACGCATCGGCTTCTAACACGGGCTTCAAACGCTCTGGTGTGCGACTGATGGCAGTGGGACGAATCGCCTCATGCGCCTCTTGTGCATTTTTACTTTTGGTTTTGAAGTGACGCGCTTGCTTGGGTAAATAAGCAGCATCGAAGTGCTCAGCAATATAATCACGCATATCACCAATGGACTCTTCGGACAAAGAGACTGAATCGGTACGCATATAGCTGATTAAGCCGACACGTTCACCATCGAACTCTTCACCTTCGTACAAACGCTGAGCGAGCTGCATGGTTTTGCGAGCTGTAAAACCCAGCTTGCGTGAGGCTTCCATTTGCAAGGTGGAAGTAATAAACGGCGCGGCAGGTTGTTGTTTGGTCTGTTTCTTTTGTACTGAAGCCACAGTGAAGGTGGATTTTTCTACCCGTTTGGAAGCTGCCTTTGCCGCAACACTCCCATCAAGGGCGAATTTGGTGAGTGTTTTGCCATCCATCGCATGCAATTGTGCTGTAAACGAACCTGTATCAGCACGGCAGTCCGTATGTATGGTCCAATATTCCTTGGGTTTAAATTCGCGGATATGTGCTTCGCGCTCGCAAATTAAACGCAGTGCCACCGATTGTACACGACCAGCCGAAAGTCCGCTGCGTACCTTACGCCACAGCAGTGGAGACAGGGTGAAACCGACCAAATAATCCAAAGCACTGCGTGCCTGTTGGGCATCGACCAACGGCATGTTGATCTGGGAAGGGTTAGCGATCGCTTGTTGAATCGCCTGACGGGTGATCTCGTGAAACGTAATGCGTTGAATTGCTTTGTCTTTGAGGCAGCCGCGTGATTCTAGTTCATCTGCAACATGCCATGCAATCGCCTCACCCTCGCGATCCAAATCACTAGCGAGAATGAGCGTGTCAGCGCGTTTTAGAGCATTTTCGAT
>JAUZQP010000031.1 GCA_030950965.1 Mariprofundaceae bacterium | reverse complement strand
TATGACAGCTTGACGTGCGCGATCATCTTGCAATTGTTGCTGCAATGCGGGGTTCTCGGTGGCAAGTATTTGAATCGCCAGCAGCGCAGCATTTTTTGCACCATTGATAGCGACTGTGGCAACAGGAATACCTGGTGGCATCATTACCGTCGAATACAACGCATCTTGCCCAGCCAATGATCCTGAAGCAATGGGTACACCAATGACAGGCTTAACAGTTTTGGATGCGACCACGCCAGCCAAGTGTGCAGCCATGCCTGCGGCACAAATAAATACCTTGCAGCCATCGGCTTCAGCATCTTTGACGGCTTGTACCGTTGCTTCAGGCATACGGTGTGCTGAGCGAATCAAGGTGCGGTAGCGCACGCCATACGCCTCTAATTTAGCTTCCGCTTTTTGCATGACGGATAGATCACTTTTGCTACCCATAAGAATTAATACATCCATGATTGTTTATCCTTTTAGCCTGAATTATTCATAAATCGTTGTGATGATTGCGTAGGTTGGGTAGAGCGAAGCGAAACCCAACATAACCCCGCTCAACCATTCAAACCATTGCCATGGTCAACATAACCCCGTTTAAATCAATGGTGTATGTTATTCGTGTATTGTGTGTATGGGGGGTGCGTGGCTTTGTTGGGTTTCGTGGCATTTTCGGGTTCCGTGATTGTGTTGGGTTTCGCTTCGCTCTACCCAACCTACGTGCTGATAATTAAGGAAGTTATATTTCTCCATGTCGTATTTATCCGGGAATTTATGCAGGATACGATACGCTCGACTAGCAGGGTGTTCGTTGCAGACAAAGGGGCAAGCAAGGGCGCGACAGTATTTGTGAATAATTCAGGTGAGTGCGCGATGGGCAATATCACGCCGATAGTATGCCCCCTGCCAACGCAAAGCGGACAAGGCCTGATATACCGTCTCGCGTGCGGCTGCCAAATCGGGAGCGGATGCGGTAACACCTAACACACGTCCGCCGTTGTTGACTAATTGACCGTCCTTCATGGCTGTGCCCGCGTGGAATACCGTTGCGCCTTGCGCTTCTATGTCGCTCAAGCCTTTGATGCTTTCCCCTTTATTGAATGCAGCAGGGTAACCACGAGAAGCGACGACAACGCAAATGGCAGATTCATCCGACCACTGCAAAGGTACGTCTTCCAGCGTCCCTTGTGCCGCAGCCAGCAACACCGTGCCAAGATCAGATTGCAAGCGCATCATCAATGGCTGACACTCAGGGTCACCGAAACGCACGTTAAATTCCAACGTCTTAGGACCATCATCGCACAGCATAATACCTGCATAAAGCGTACCGATAAAGTGAATGCCGCGTTGCTTCAGGGTGGCAATCACAGGGCGTACAATCTGTTCTAACACGCCATCAGCAATGGCTGGTGTAACGCAAGGTGCAGGCGAGTACGCGCCCATGCCACCTGTGTTAGGGCCACGATCCCCTTCGTTTAATGCTTTGTGATCTTGACTAGAGGCTAGCGGAACAATGGTGTCACCCGATACAATAAACAAACACGAGGCTTCTTCACCGCGCAAGCATGCTTCGATGACCACTTCTGCCCCTGCTGAACCAAAGCTGTTGCCCGACAACATATCGCGTGCAGCAGCTACGGCGGTTTCCACATCTTCGGCAACCACCACACCTTTACCTGCCGCCAAGCCTGAGGCTTTCACCACAATCGGCGCGCCCCAACGACGAATCAAGGCTTCAGCCTCATCCGCATTGTGGTGCACTTCAAAAGCAGCGGTAGGCACGCCTGCTTCTTGCATAATTTGTTTAGAAAAAGCTTTACTGCCTTCGAGTTCTGCGGCTGCCTGGTCAGGACCAAATACGGCAAATCCTGCGCTACGCAATTGATCGGCTAAGCCCATCACGAGCGGCACTTCAGGGCCCACCACCACCAAATCAACCTGTTCGCTTTGCGCACATTGTAACAAGGTAGGAATATCCTCTGCCGCAATAGCCAGGCAACGAGCAACGCTGGCAATACCAGGATTACCGGGTGCGCACAGCACTTGGGTAACAGACGGGGATTGATGGAGCTTCCAGCACAGGGCATGTTCCCGTCCGCCACTGCCAACGACTAAAACTTTCATCACTAAACCTCCGATGAGTCACAAAGGCAGCAACCCTAAAAGGACGGTGGGCTATTGTCGATGCGTTGCCATGCACAAATACTGTTGCCCCTTGTTTTCGCCTTTATCCGCAGCCCTAACTCAGTTTAATAGCTCATCGCGTGTTTTTTGCACTTGACAAAAAAAGGTTATGTTTTCATCATGAAATCTACGCAGCTTTAAAGTGTGTGCTTTTATTTATCCAAGATGATATTATATGAGGAGAAGTCTGATGAAACACGTTTTTTTAGCCATGATGTTGATCGCTGCTGGTACATTATTCGCACAGCCTGCACTGGCCGATGGTAGCAGTCAGCAAGTGGGGGCTGCAAGTACCCATTCAGTGAAGGCCGTGGGTGAATCAGCACAAGCCAGCGGTCATGCCGTGGTTGCGGGTATGAAGCTGACCTCTGCCGCTACTGCTGTGCCATTGGGCGCCAGTGGTGCTGTGGGGCACGCTAGCGGTCAATCAGCAAAAGCTTTGACTAAAGCTGCTTCAGCAGATGATGGTCCTTTGCCTATTGCCGATGAAGTGATGACAGCAGGGCCACCACCCGATCAAGCGGCTCAATAATGAATATGCCGCAACCACTTCACCGCTTATGGCTGGCAGTGGTGGTGCTATGTTGCTTGACTACGCCAGTGCAAGCCGGAAGTCAGGCACATAGTCAGCCTAACTTCTCTGTTGATGCGATTGCTTCTTTTGCCAAACAAGTGGAGCATGCAGCCGCAGCAGAGGGCGCGCGGGTGTTTATTGTTGCACGGGTTGGTGACCCAGAGGATGAATTACCCGAAGGCATTCATTATACCCATACGGCTTTTGCGGTGTATTCTGCCATTAGCACGACCGATGGACGCAGTGTTCCTGGTTATGCGATTTACAACCTTTACCAAAATGCGAAAGACGGCAGCAAAAGTGAATTGGTGATGGATTACCCCATTGATTTTTTTGCTGGTGTGTATCGGCTCAAGGCGGGGGTTATTATTCCCACACCAGCGATGCAAAATCGTTTGTTGGCAGTGATTACTTCGGCCACCTATAAAAAATTGCATAACCCACAATACTCCATTGTTGCCAACCCTTACAATAGCCAGTTTCAAAACTGTACGGAACACACCTTGGATGTGATCAACGCGGCGATTTATAAGACGGATGATATTCGCCAAATTAAAGTCAATACGCGGGCATATTTCACGCCACAAAGCGTCCATGTTAGCCCTTTGAAGTTATTAGCTGGATCATTGTTTGTACCCAGTGTGCGCACCTCGGATCAGCATGACGGCATACAAACATCGACGTTTACCACGATTGCTCATTATTTACGTCAGTATCACTTCGTGAAAGACCAACTCACCATCACGCCCGATGGTGTAACGCATGTTAAGGCAACCCCCCAATAATTCAGGCTAAGTAAGGCAACACGCAATAATAATAGACCAAACTCGCTTGTCTTTTTGCTCAGCATAGGCGTTGCAAAAAAAATCTTACATAGCGAGCTATGCTTCGATTTTTGCGCCTTGATGCGGAACAAAAATCCTGCGCGATTTTGGTAAATTATTTATTGCGCGCTACCTAAGCTGAATACATCGAGGTATTGATGTCCACGTTTTCATTGCTCAAAGTCCGTTATTTCTCACCTTATTTCTTCACCCAGTTTTTTGGTGCATTTAACGATAATATCTTTAAAAACTACCTCATCATCATGATTACGTATCAAATAATCGATGCCGATGTGAATATGCTGACCAACCTCAGTGCCGCACTGTTTATCCTTCCTTTTTTTATTTTTTCTGCCAGTGCAGGGCAGATTGCCGACAAGTATGAAAAAGCATGGTTGATTCGCTCACTAAAAGCCTTTGAAATTGCCATTATGGGGCTGGCAGCGGTGGGATTTTACAGCCAAAACATCAACTTGCTGATGACTGTGCTTTTTTTAATGGGAACGCAATCGGCATTTTTTGGCCCTGTAAAATATGGCATCTTGCCGCAACATCTGCCTGCAAAGGAATTGGTCGCAGGTAACGCGCTGGTAGAAATGGGTACATTCTTGGCGATTCTCTTGGGGACGCTGGCTGGTGGTTTGCTGCTGGGCTTAGAAGGTACAAGCGCGATTTCCATGATCGTGCTGCTGATTGCTGTAGCAGGTTATGCTTGCAGTCGTGCCATTCCACCAGCACCAGGTTTAGCTCCTGATTTGCGCATCAACCCCAATCCGTTCAGCGAGACGATGAAAAACCTATGCCTTGCCGCACAGCATAAAACGCTATTTTTATCCATGTTGGGTATTTCTTGGTTTTGGTTCCTCGGTGCGGCATATTTAACCCAGTTGCCCAACTTCACCCTCACCACCTTGCAAGCCAATCAGCAGGTGGTGACTGTATTGCTATCAGTATTTTCTATTGGTATTGGTGCAGGCTCTATTCTGTGTGATGCCCTCTCTGACGAGCAGGTGGAAATCGGCTTGGTTCCGTTGGGCTCTATTGGCTTAACCCTGTTCGGTATTGATTTTTGCTGGGCGCAAACAGCGATTATTGCCAGTACCAGCGTTGCTGACTTTCTTGCTCAATGGGGCAGTTGGCATCTGTTGTTTGATTTGTTGATGATTGGCGTATTTGGTGGCTTTTACATCGTTCCCCTGTATGCCATGATCCAGCAACGCAGCCCCGAGTCTCATCGCTCCCGCATGATTGCTGCCAACAACATCCTCAACGCCCTGTTTATGGTGGTCTCCGCAGTGGTCGCTATGCTCTGCCTTGGCTTGCTTGGCATGAGTATTTCACAATTCTTTTTGGTGGTAGCGGTATTGAACGCACTGGTTGCGGCGTATATTTACACCCTCACGCCAGAGTTCTTGATGCGATTCATCGTGTGGTTGTTGGTTCACAGCATCTACCGCGTCAGCAAACATCTCGGACCTATTCCCCAAGAAGGCGGTGCATTGCTGGTGTGTAATCATGTGAGCTATGTTGACCCACTGATTATTGCTGCTTGTTGCCCGCGCCCCATTCGATTTGTGGTTCACGCATCATTTTTTCACATGCCTGTGCTAGGCTTTGTGTTGCGTACAGCAAACGCCATTCCCATTAACGAGGCAGAAGCAAACCGTGAAGTACTACGCACAGCCCACCAAAGCATCAGTGATGCGCTAGCACAAGGTGAATTGGTGTGTTATTTTCCCGAGGGACGTTTGACCGATAACGGGGCGTTACAAGCCTTCCAATCAGGCGTGGAGCATATCATGCGTCATCATCATGTTCCTGTCGTTCCATTGGCTTTGGTTGGTTTATGGGAAAGTATATTTAGTAACAATCCCAACACGCATGGCATTGCGTATGCCCTGCGTCGGTTATTTTCCCCTGTCGAGCTACGCAGCGCAGCTGCTATAGATGATGCTAGCCGATGCAGTGCAAGCACATTGCAAATAGCGGTGGAAGGGTTGCTCACCGATAAAAAAGGTAAGCGTTAATCAGGCATGCTGATAGCTCCCGATTCTTGATTTTTTGTAACTACTCAGCCCTCCTAACCTGAATTATTCACAGTGCGGTCGGGCAAGGTCGTTTATTCTGGAGGGTGAAAATCCCGCTCCGGTAAGGATTAGCCATCCGCCGGGAAGTGAACCTTGGGTCGGCGGAAGTAATTCCAAAGATGAGAAGATGGAACAAGATGGGGTTGCCTGCAAGATGCAAGATAACTAGTTGAAAGTAAATGAATAATACCCTAAAAGCGTCCTTTTTTTGACCTTAGAGTGCCCATTTCAGGGGTGAAATGGGGTGTTTAAGGAGAAAATGGATGCCCAGAGCCAAGCGATATCATCTTCCCGGCCATTGTCGGGCACATTACGCATCGGTGGCACAAGGGCGAGTTCCTGTTTAAGTTTAGCAAAGACTGGCAGCTTTGGATTCAATGGCTCTTTGAGGCAAAGAAACGTTATGGACTTTGCGTATTAAACTACATGGTCACTTCTAATCATATCCACCTTTTGGTTGTTGACGATCATTCTGATGCCTTTTCGAAAAGCTTGCAGTTGGTCGAAGGACGGACAGCGCAGCAATACAACCTCCGCAAGAGCAGAAAGGGATCATTCTGGTCGGATCGATATCATGTCACAGCCATTGAAAGTGGTGAGCACCTGATTCGTTGTCTGGTCTATATTGATCTAAGGCAACTCGCAATAAATATGGTGCGTGCCAGAGTTGTCTCTCATCCTACCGAATGGTCACACTGCGGATATCACGAGATTCAAACGCCACCTGAGCGTTATCGCATTGTTGACCAAAATCGCCTTGC
>JAUZQP010000030.1 GCA_030950965.1 Mariprofundaceae bacterium | reverse complement strand
CTGTTCACGCTCTGGATCAACCGCCCTTCAGCATCCATTACCGACCAATCAACCGTATCATCAACACTACCAAGCCCTATATGCACGGCATCAGGTTGCTGCCGTGTGTACAGCGCCACGCCTGAATAGCCTGCTTTTTCCGCGCAATGCACATAACGGTAATACCCCTCAGGTGCGGCTTCATCGGGTAGTTGGTGCTCATGCGCTTTTAACCTGAAATATTCACCAATACTGTCGCGCCTTTGCTTGCCCCTTTATCCGCAACGAACACCTTGTCAGTCGAGCGTATCCATGGGGTACGCTACTCCCGAAAAGGCATCCGTTGCAAACAAAGGCTCTACGCAATCATCACGACGATTCATGAATAATTCAGGTAACATTACTGAAGGTGGGTACGCATGGAATCAAGTGCATCCACGGCATTGCTGGCCAATGTATCCAGTTCATGAACAATATCATCCAAACTAGAGTTCACCGACAAAGCACCGTAGATCACGTATTGATCATCAATTTTGGCAAATGATGACAAGGGAATAGAAATGTTCGCTGCCAGCATGGCATGGTTCATGACTATCCGTTCGTCTTCTTTCACTTCATCTTCTTTGAATAGATAGGCAATACAAAGAATTTGTGCATCCGAGGCGGAAACAAAAATAGGCAGCTCTTCGCGGTCTTCCACGAGGATTTGCAACACTTCCACTTCGCCAGGGATGGGACTGACTTCAAAGATAAAGCTGCTATCTGCGCTGCTACCTTGTTCCGCCAGTTGATTTGCCAATGTTGTAAGATCAACCATCATACACTCCTTCTCGTCGGGGCAACTGTAGTAAGCGTGACATATTATGTCAAGCGTTGGATCGCCATACGTGGAACACCCCTGCTAGTCCCACAGCCAACCATAGTATAATCCAGATCATCTCTGGCAAGCCTGTTAAGTCAGAAAGGCTGGCAGCATCGCCATAATGTTTGCCGTCGATCAAATACAACGGAGCCCGCACCGCATCTAACATAACATATACTGCAACAAATTTTAGCGCGATGTTCACACCGCGCAGATGCTGAAGCTTGCCTATGCTGACAGAGAGCGCAAATAGAAACGCCAAAATCAACCACGTCACGACATCGCGAGCATACAGCAGTGCTGCGCCAGCAATCACCATACCGAGCACCGCCACCACAGCAACAATATACCGTTCACTCACCTTATGCGCCGTATGATACAGCAACACGCCCCACACCACTGCGCCGATATAGCCCGCTTGCAAGACCAAGAAACGACTGCCGCCACGGGTATAGCAAAGCCCTGAGCCATCCCAATGCAAAACGATGCTGGCAATACTTCCGCCAGTAAACAGTGCCATCAATCCATGACTAATCTCGTGAAAAAAGGTCATAAACCACGTAAAAGGAATCGATAAAAAAGGAACCCACGAGAGGAATAACGCTGCCATAACCAGCACAAGGAATTCGATGTTACTCGATAGAGGGCGCGTCATGCTTACAAGCCTCCGCGAACAATCGTTTGCACGGTGATCGATACTGGCTCAAACCGCGCCTGCAAAGGAGTAATAGCTCGTTCGGCATCGCATGCGCCGCACATAAACACATCCAGCGCGGCATACGCTGTTTCTGGCCACGTATGAATGCTGATGTGCGATTCAGCCAAGAGCGCGACCCCCGTGACACCGCTGTCACCGCCAAAATGATGCAGACGTACATCCAGCACGGTGGCTTGGCACACGACAGCTGCTTCACGCAGGGCTTGCTCGATGTATGACACATCATTCAAGTGCGACGCGCCATAAAAATCAAGAAGAAGATGCTTGCCTGGGGTATAGCTACTCACGGCTTTAATGCTTTTTCTCTTGATTTGCTTCGACCTTTCGCAAGCTGCTTTCTAATTCCATATACCACGGAGCGTGCGCATGGGCACGATGGTAAAACAGGATGAAATCTTGCGTGCGTAACTTCTTATCAATCAAGTTTTTTATTTTAACGCGCATTTTTGCACGTCCACGTAAGGTGGTGCTATCCAGCTTACAAAAAACGATTTCATACTCCATAATATCCAGTGCCTCAGGTTTCTGTAAAAACAACCGCTGCAATAGATAGGGAATATCAACTTGATCTACTGCATCGGGTTCATGGTAAGATGCTGCTTTTTTAAAATCTTTGAATTGGATATCCTCCATAAAGGAGGATGAGATTTGGCGTAACTTTGCACGTTCGCCACCCAGCGGCAAACCAAAACCATAGAACGCACCACCAGATAGATGAACCGCGCCAAAGTACGCTACAATCAAGAGCAAGATAATGATGACGTAACGCATATAACCTCCAGCATAAGGGTCGCGTAATTTGGATGATTTATTTCTTCCGCGACCCTAAGACAGAATACTACTACACTTAGATGAACAATGCAGGCTTGAAAGGGGCGGAAATAAAAAAAGCCTGCAATTCATCGTGAATGAATTACAGGCTTGGTGTTTGGTTGCGGGGGCTGGACTTGAACCAACGACCTTCGGGTTATGAGCCCGACGAGCTACCACTGCTCCACCCCGCGTTATGACTGGACGGTGCATTGTAGGAAAAACCTTAACCTTGTCAAAGATTATTTTTAACTTACGGGAAATAGAGGATTTCTACGCGGCGATTTTTGGCTGTTTCTTCCGCCGTTTCACCTTGCACCAAGGGTTGGCTTTCGCCCAGACCTTGCGTATTAAGAGTGATGCCGTTCGCCAGATGGGACTGTAAATAATGAGCGACAGCACGGGCGCGTTTTTCCGACAACACTTGATTATAATGTTCACTGCCGAATTGATCACTGTGACCGTTAACCTGCAAGTGCCCAGCCTGCTTATGGAAAGCCTGAAGCCATGCTTGTAGCACATCTTGTGCTGCGGGCTTGAGTGTCGCTTGATCGTAATCGAATAGTATCGCAGCGGAGAAGCGGTAGCGCATGGCTGAACCAATCGCTGCTACGGCGGCAATATCTGCGCCAGGCGTGGCAGAATGACAAGATGCTTTGAGGTCAATCAGCCGTACGTAGCTAAAACTTTGGTCGCGCTTGGTGTAGGGGGAAATATCTAACGAAGCCGTGGCTCCTGCCACCGTGCCAATATTTACCCAGTCATGACCATTCATGGAGATAGCGACCGCTGTCGCTTCGACGTTGGGGCCAATTTCAAAAACATATAAATCAGGGCCATCAACATCAATCAAGGCATTATCGACAAAGCGTAGAACGAGCTGACCACCGCAACCTAGCGTGACCGATGGGCGGTTGCGTGAGGGCGCGCCCAAAGCCAAAGTCGGTGCGTTATTTGCCTTGCCCGATGCCGCAGGTTCGCCCTCGTGGAAAGAGACTACCTCATCGGCGAAAGATGAAGCATCCAGGGCTGGCACACCTGCCCACGCTGACATCATCCCTAGCATCACCCATGCACTGAGCGAAAATAGATGAGTAAATAGCCATAACATGGCTAAAACTTACGAATAATATTCACTGCCGTCAACACATTACATGGTCTGACTATGGTGGCAGCACTTAACCTGACATTCACAAATACTGTCGTGTCCTTGCTTGCCCCCTTATCCACAATGAAGATCACTGTTGCGAAGGGGCAAGCTATAATGCTACTATTCGCCGCTCTGCGATTATGCTCCCATCGTCTAGCGGTCTAGGACGCTGCCCTCTCACGGCGGAAACAGGGGTTCGATTCCCCTTGGGAGTACCACATAGGAAGTAGTTATGGTACCCAAGTTCGTTACAACATCGCTTGTTTCAGTGTTACTGCTGGTTATGTCAACACTGGTACACGCTGCTACTCCCCCCCAAGGGTCTGCTGCTCCTGCAGTTGACCCTTATGCTTCAATCAATCCTTATGCAGAAGTTTTTGACCCCAACTCCACCGATGCTATGAGTCGTATTTTGCGCGCACCTAAATTTGATTTGAACTCTATTCGTGATCCGTTTGTGTCGTTTATCGACCTTGAGGGCGAACGTGAACGCGAATTAAAAGCGATCACCGAACGCAAACAGAAAAAAATGCGTGAACGGTTTGATAGTCGGGTGAAAGAGCCTTTAGAAGATAAAGACTTAACGGCACTAAACTTCGTCGCAACCTTTCGTATGGGGGATGATAATGTAGCCATGGTGGAAGACAGCAAGAAGCAAAGTTATATTATTCGTGTAGGTAATTACATGGGTAAACATAATGGTCGTATCACGAAGATCGGGCAGGGAACTATGACGTTAACGGAAAAGCGCATCAGTCCAGCTGGCGATATCGTGGACAGCGAGAAGGTGCTCACGTTGCCTAAAAAATAAGCTGTATGATCAATAAGATCATACAGCTTATTAATTTCACGAAAGATGCCTATGCCTTGTCAGCTCTCTTCACGTAATCATTCACACCCCTCTGTTTTTTCGCCATCAAGGCGAAAGCGCGCAGTTTACGCTTGGGCTTTGATAAATGAGCACTTTCAACGCAGATGGTGGAAAAATCAGTGGTGGGGGGAATGGTTAGTATCCTGTTTAAATTCCAGGGTAAATCAATTT
>JAUZQP010000003.1 GCA_030950965.1 Mariprofundaceae bacterium | reverse complement strand
TTCATTTACTCAATCCCCCATCCTTGGTTATCAACCATTTTTTTGCTTTACTCAGCAGCTAACGAGTCATCTGCTTGCGCATCAAGCTTGCGCTGTGCTTCCTGCTGCCGAACTGCAAAACCTGTACCCGCTGGTAACAGACGCCCAATGATGACATTTTCTTTCAAGCCTGTCAGCCAATCGACCTTACCAGCCAATGCTGCTTCGGTAATCACACGTGTCGTTTCTTGGAAAGAAGCCGCTGAAATAAAGGATTCCGTGTTCAATGCAGCCTTGGTAATACCCAACAATACCGGCTCCCAACGTGCTGGCGGTTTGCCTTCTGCTTCCAAAGTGCGGTTCACTGCCAACAAACGTTTACGCTCAACCTGCTCACCAGCAACATAGTTACTCGCACCAGGGTCAACCACCAACACTTTACGCATCATCTGACGCACAATCGTTTCAATATGCTTATCGTTAATCTTCACGCCCTGAAGACGATAGACTTCCTGTACTTCATTGGTCAAATAGTTAGCCAAAGCCTCAACGCCCAAGACCTTCAAAATATCCTGCGGTGCGGGCGAACCTTCCATCAAGCGCTCACCACGACGAACATGGTCACCTTCCTGTACAATCAAATGACTGCCTTTAGGAATCTGGTATTCCATTTCATCACTACCATCATCAGGATTGATGTAAATCCGCTGTTTACCACGAATATCTTTACCGAAGGTAATGGAACCATTCGCCCCCGCAATGAATGCCAAGTTTTTAGGCTTACGTGCTTCAAACAATTCCACTACGCGCGGCAAGCCACCTGTAATATCCTTGGTTTTAGATGTTTCACGCGGCAAGCGAGCAAGCACATCGCCCGCCTTAATTTCAGAACCAGGGCTCACGCTCAAAATAGCACCAGGGGTCAAGAAATAACGCGCTGCCACACCTGTACGAGGGATCACAATCGTTTCACCTTCAGGGTTAGCAGGGTCAACAATATGCACCTGTGGACGCAATACCGTGGTACGACTTTCAGTAAACTGCATAATCACACGGTTCGATAAACCTGTCACTTCATCGACTTGGTCACGTACCGTACGGCCATCTTCCACGTCTTCAAAGCGCAACTGACCGCCCACCTCAGCAATCAATGGCATGGTATAAGGATCCCAATCAGCCAATAATTGACCAGCCTTGACCACTTCACCGTCAGCAACACGTAAACGTGCGCCATAAGGAATACGATGACGTTCCGCCTCTTTCTGGAAGGCATCCAACACGATCAGCTCAGTATGACGGTTAATCACAATGTCTGCGCCTTGCGTATCTTGAACGACCACTCCGTCTAACAACTGAATCGTACCTTTAACGCGGGATTCCGCCGAAGCCTGTTCCGCAGAACGTGAAGCTGTACCACCGACATGGAAGGTACGCATCGTCAACTGGGTGCCTGGCTCACCAATTGATTGCGCTGCAATCACACCCACAGCTTCACCCAGTGAAACAGGCGCACCATGTGCCAAATCACGACCATAACAGGTCGCACATACGCCTTCCGTTGCTTCACAGGTCAAGACCGAACGAATGCGAACACTTTCGAGTTCAGATGCTTCAATTTTATCAGCCAACGCTTCATTCACCATCATGCCAGTGCAGGCTATCTCTTCACCGCTAACAGGATCAATCACAATGTCTAACAACACACGACCCAATATACGTTCGCCCAAGGGCTCAATCACTTCACCACTATCCAACAATGCTGACATGGTAATGCCATGTACTGTGCCACAGTCTTGGATATTCACTACAGCATCTTGTGCTACATCCACCAAACGACGCGTCAAATAGCCTGAGTTAGCCGTTTTCAACGCCGTATCTGCCAAGCCTTTACGTGCACCATGGGTGGAAATAAAGTATTGTAACACCGTCAAGCCTTCACGAAAGTTCGCTGTAATCGGGGTTTCAATAATCGAACCATCAGGCTTCGCCATCAAACCACGCATACCAGCAAGCTGACGAATCTGCTGAGCCGAACCACGCGCACCAGAATCAGCCATCATAAATACCGAGTTAAAGGTCGCCGTTGTTTCAGTTTTCGTACCATCGGCACTGGTCAACACTTCGCTCGACAAGTTATCCATCATCGCGGTTGCCACTTTTTCAGATGCATGCGTCCACAAATCGACTACTTTATTGTAACGTTCATCAGCGGTAATCAGACCATCACGGTACTGCTGATGCACATCTTTGACTTCATCTTCCGTAGCACTCACCAAACGGTATTTCTCATCAGGAATAATCACATCATCCAGACAGAACGAGGCACCAGAGCGGGTTGCATAGGTATAACCCAGCACTTTAATACGGTCGGCCAGTAGCACGGTTTCTTTATTACCAGCAAGGCGGAAGCACTCTTCAATCAACTTGCCCACCTGCTTCTTCACCAACACGCGATTGATTAAATCAAAGGACAAGGCCGCAGGTAACACGGTCGATAAAATAGAGCGACCCACAGTAGTGTTTTCACGCACACCACGAATACGGCAGACAATACGTGTATGAATTGCCACCACACCTGCATCATAAGCGCGCAACACTTCATCAGGTGATGCAAACAACATGCCCTCACCCTTCTCGAAGGGTTTATCACGCGTCAAGTAATACAAACCCAAGACCATATCCTGAGTTGGGATAATGACAGGCTTACCCGTAGCTGGCGACAACACGTTATTGGAAGCCATCATCAATGCGCGTGCTTCGGTTTGTGCCTCAATCGACAACGGCACATGCACGGCCATTTGGTCGCCATCAAAGTCAGCGTTAAACGCGGTACACACCAAAGGATGCAACTGAATGGCTTTACCTTCGATCAAAATGGGTTCAAATGCCTGAATGCCAAGGCGATGCAAGGTAGGCGCACGGTTCAACATCACAGGATGCTGATGGATCACTTCTGCCAAAATGTCCCAAACTTCAGGGATCTCTTGCTCAACCAAACGTTTAGCCGCTTTAATCGTGGAAGCTAAACCACGTAATTCCAATTTGTGGTAAATAAATGGGCGGAACAACTCCAGCGCCATCTTCTTCGGCAAGCCACACTGATGCAGCTTCAATTCAGGTCCTACCACAATCACCGAACGCCCCGAATAATCGACACGTTTACCCAGCAAGTTCTGGCGAAAACGACCCTGTTTACCCTTAATCACATCGGACAAAGACTTCAATTGGCGACGATTATTACCCGTAATCGGTTTAGAACGACGATCATTATCAAACAAGGCATCGACGGACTCTTGCAGCATGCGTTTTTCATTACGGGTAATGATTTCTGGCGCATTCAGCTCCAGCAAACGACGCAAACGATTGTTACGGTTAATCACACGACGGTACAGATCATTCAAATCCGAAGTAGCAAAACGTCCGCCGTCCAAGGAAACCAAGGGGCGAATTTCTGGCGGCAATACAGGAATCGCCTCCAAAACCATCCATTCAGGACGGTTGCCAGATTCCAACATCGCATCAACCGTCTGCAAACGCTTGGTCAACTTGGTTAAACGGGTAACGGCTTTCGTCGCCGCAATTTGCGCCCGCAAAGACTGACGTTCTTCTGCCAAGTCGATGCTTTTCAGCATTTCACGAATCGCTTCCGCACCCATGCCAGCGCGGAATTCTTCACCATAGGCTTCAAACGCTTCGATGTACTCATCTTCAGTCATCACCTGATACTGATCCAAACTGGTCAAACCAGGATCAAGCACCACATAAGACTCAAAATAAAGCACGCGTTCCAACTCTTTAAGAGTCTTATCCAGCAACAAACCAATACGGGATGGCAAGCTTTTAAGGTACCAAATATGTGCCACAGGTGCTGCCAGATCAATATGCGCCATACGTTCGCGACGCACTTTAAACTGAATCACTTCCACGCCGCATTTTTCACACACGACACCGCGATGTTTCAAGCGTTTGTATTTACCACACAAGCACTCGTAATCCTTAATCGGGCCAAAAATCTTAGCGCAAAACAGGCCATCACGTTCAGGCTTGAATGTACGGTAATTGATCGTTTCAGGCTTTTTAACCTCACCGAATGACCAAGAGCGAATCTTTTCTGGGCTAGCCAGCCCTACCCGCAAGCCATCGAAATCTTCGACGGCACTGGGCTTTTGGAACATATTAAGCAGTTGCTTCATGGCTTCACTCCTGGCCTTTCGGTTTTTTAATCATTTCCAAATCAATACCCAAGGCATTCAACTCCTTGGTCATCACATTGAACGATTCTGGCAATCCAGCTTCAAACGACAAATCACCGCGTACAATGGACTCATACATCTTGGTACGTCCCTGCACATCATCCGATTTCACAGTTAACATTTCTTGCAAGGTATAAGCCGCGCCATACGCCTCTAAAGCCCACACTTCCATTTCACCAAAACGTTGGCCACCGAACTGCGCCTTACCACCCAAAGGCTGTTGCGCCACTAAGGAGTAAGGACCTGTTGAACGCGCATGAATTTTCTCATCCACCAAATGATGCAGTTTCAAAATATACATCTGACCCACGGTAACAGGGCGGTCAAAGGCTTCGCCTGTGCGGCCATCATACAAGGTACACTGACCGGTCTTAGAAACGCCTGCCAATTCCAACATGCGATGAATATCTTTTTCTTTAGCACCATCAAACACAGGCGTAGCAATGGGAACACCACCGCGCAATAGTTTGGCAGATTCAATCAGTGCCGCTTCGCCCGCTTCGTCAATGTAAGCACATGCTTTTTTATCTTCACGATAAATTTCCAACAAGAACGTACGCAAGGCATCAGTCTCAACACCAGCACGCAACATCTCATCGATGCGATAACCCAATTCACGCGCGGCATGCCCCATGTGCATTTCAAAAATCTGCCCAATATTCATCCGCGATGGTACACCCAGAGGATTCAAGCAAATATCAACAGGCTTACCATGTTCATTAAATGGCATGTCCTCTTCTGGTACGATGATCGAAATAACACCCTTGTTACCATGACGACCTGCCATCTTATCACCTGGTTGTAGCTTACGCTTCACAGCGACATAAACCTTAACAACTTTAATAACACCCGGTTTCAACTCAGAACCTTCACGCACCTTGCCTACTTTTTCTTCAAAGCGAGATTCCAAACGTGCGCGTTCGCGATCCATACTTTCTAAAATATCAGCCATTTGTGCATTCACTGCATCATCGGCGACAGAAGCATGGACCAGTTCACGCAATGGCAAGCTTTCTACATGAGCAAGAGTCACGGCATCGCCATGCTTCAAGCCTTTCACGTTAATAGCAGATTGGCCACTGAGCAGGGCTTGCAAACGATTCTGCACGTTACCTTCGAGAATGCGGCGCTCTTCTTCCTTATCGGCATAGAGCTTTTCAATCTCGGACTCTTCAATCGCTTTGGCTCGTTCGTCTTTTTCGTCACCACGACGCGTAAAGATTTGAACATCTACGACCACGCCTTCTTCACCAGGTTTGATACGCAAAGAGCTATCACGAACATCACTGGCTTTTTCACCAAAGATAGCACGCAGCAACTTTTCTTCTGGCGACAACTGCGTCTCACCCTTGGGCGTAATCTTACCAACGACGACATCACCAGGTTTTACTTCTGCACCAATATAGGCAACACCTGATTCATCCAAGTGACGCAATGGGTCTTCACCAGAGTTAGGAATATCACGGGTGATTTCTTCGGGACCTAACTTGGTTTCACGCGCTACACATTCAAATTCTTCAATATGAATGGAAGTGTACACATCTTCCTTTACCAACTTCTCGGAAATAACAATTGCATCCTCAAAGTTGTAGCCACGCCAAGGCATCAATGCCACCGTCACATTGCGACCCAAGGCTAACTCACCCAAGTCGGTCGATGGACCATCAGCAATAATATCGTCTTTATGGACTAAGTCGCCAATCTTAATAGTCGGACGCTGATTAAAGCAGCTATTTTGATTAGAACGACGGTATTTAAACAGACGGTAAATATCAACGCCAGGTTCGCCTTCTACCTGCTCATCTTCATGCACACGAATCACGATACGGCTAGCATCAAGACTTTCCACAATACCACCACGACGAGCAACAGCGGATACACCACTATCGCGCGCCCCGCAGGCTTCCATGCCAGTGCCGACCAAAGGTTTTTCTGAACGAACCAGAGGCACAGCCTGACGCTGCATGTTCGAGCCCATTAATGCGCGATTGGCATCATCATGCTCAAGGAACGGGACTAAACCAGCAGAAACCGACACCACTTGCGATGGTGAAACATCCATATAATCAATATCTTCTGGCGCACTCATAATAAAGTCGCCATCACAACGGCACTGAATAAAATCAGCCGTAAAGTTGCCGTTATCATCAATATCAGCATTAGCCTGGGCAATAACGTGACCACTTTCATCAATAGCGGACAAATAGTTTACTTCACCTGTCACATGACCTTTCACAACTTGACGGTAAGGCGTTTCAATAAAACCAAACTCGTTAATTTGTGCAAAACAAGCCAGTGAGTTAATCAGTCCAATATTCGGACCTTCAGGGGTTTCAATAGGACACAAGCGACCATAATGGGTAGGGTGAACATCGCGCACTTCAAAGCCAGCACGTTCACGCGACAAACCACCAGGACCTAAGGCTGATAAACGACGTTTATGCGTCACTTCAGACAAGGGATTGGTCTGATCCATAAACTGCGACAACTGTGAAGAACCAAAAAATTCTTTCACCGATGCAATCAATGGTTTGGCGTTCACCAAGTCCGTAGGCATCATTTCGTTCACGTCACCCGAAGTCAAACGCTCACGAATTGCACGCTCCATGCGTACCAAGCCAATACGGATATTATTTTCCAACAACTCGCCCACCGAGCGCAAACGACGGTTACCAAGATGGTCAATATCATCCACTTCACCAATGCCATCACGCAGCTTCAAGAAGGTATCCATGGTCAACATCATATCTTCTAAACGCAAGGTACCATGATTCAATGGCACATCATCATCGCTGATACCAAGACGACTATTCAGCTTCATACGACCCACGCGGGACAGGTCATAACGCCCAGCATCAAAAAACATAGATTCAAACAAGGCACGCGCAGTTTCCACGGTAGGTGGCTCACCAGGGCGCATCATACGGTAAATTTCGACCTGAGCCTCTTCTTTGGATTGTACCACATCAAGACGCAGGGTATCAGCCAACCAAGAACCACGATGGAACATATCAATAAAGAGGCCTTCAAACACCTCAATATCCGCACCGCGTAATGCAGACAATGACTCAACAGTCAGTTCATGATTGTGTTCAAACAATACTTCTTCATCAATCATTAAGGTTTGTGCAATCACTTCGCCGCACATTTTTTCATCGGGAATATCAAGCCACTCAACGCCAGCTTCTTGCAACTTGCGCAGCACAACACGATTGATTTTTTTCCCTTCAGCAACCAATTGCTTACCATTAAGCTCAATCGCCAACATAGCACGAGAGCCTAACATCAATTCAGCATCCAATTTCAATTGAAAAACATCATTATGTATGCGGTAAGTACGACGTTTGTAAAAACGGTCAATAATTTCCTGTGTATTTAAACCCAAAGCCTTGAGCAAAATACCCACAGGCATTTTACGGCGCAAATCAATACGGAAATAAATTTTATCTTTAGCGTCAAATTCTAAATCAAGCCAAGAGCCACGGTAGGGAATCAAGCGGGCTTTGAACAAAAACTTACCAGAAGCATGCGTTTTGCCACTATCATGATCAAAAAACACACCTGGCGAACGATGAACCTGAGAAACAATCGCCCGTTCTGTACCATTAATAATAAATGAGCCATGCTCCGTCATCAACGGAATCTCACCCATATATACATGCTGCTGCCGCTCTTCACGAACCTTGCGACGGGCAGGTTTTTCTTCTTCTTGGTCAAATATTTTTAGGCGAAGTTTTACTTTAATCGGCAGTGCATAGGTCAAATCACGGCTACGCGCTTCATCCAAGTCATAACGAGGTTCGCTATATTCTAGTCCCTCAAAACAGAGCTCTGCTGCGCCGCCATAATCACGAATAGGGAAAACAGTGCGGAAAACCGTCGCTAAACGGGAATTATTAATATCAGTACTGCCGCCACCCACGCCAACAAACTCTCGGTATGACTCAAGCTGAAGATGCAGCAGATTAGGCATATCCAAGGGCGCTTCAATACGGCCAAAGTTTTTTCTTATGCGCTTCACTGCGGTAGGTTTA
>JAUZQP010000029.1 GCA_030950965.1 Mariprofundaceae bacterium | reverse complement strand
ATTAAAAACTTCAAAAAGAACCTGCATGATGAAAAAGTTCCCGAAGCCCCCGTGATTGAGGCGGAGAAGAGCAGCGTTAACCAGAACGACAAGCAGGAAGAAACCACACGAGCCGAGCACAAATGAATAGCTACGACGATTTAATTCGTCACGCGCTGGATGAAGACCGCGCCTTTGAAGACGCTACCGCTTGGGCTTGCATCGAAGTACAGCAGGCTGGTCAGGCGCAATTAGTCGCCAAGGCTGATGGCGTGTTGTCGGGCTGTGCCTTGGCTACTAGCAGTTTTCAGCAACTGGATAATAGCATTGAAATTCAATGGTTCTGCCACGATGGGGCGCGTGTGAAAGCTGGCGATAGCGTGGCAAAGGTTCGCGGCTCACTGCGCTCCTTGTTGGCGGCTGAGCGCACTGCATTGAATTTTTTACAGCATTTATCAGGTATTGCCAGTGCGACACGCCTGTTGGTCGATATTGTAGAAGATACAGGCTGCCTTATTGCTGACACGCGCAAAACCACGCCAGGCATGCGTTCGTTGGAGAAGCAGGCCGTGATTCATGGCGGCGGGGTAAATCATCGCATGGATTTGGCTGCCGCTATGCTGATTAAAGAAAATCACATTGCTGCAGCCGGTAGCATTACGGATGCCGTTCACGCCTGCTATGCCCACGATGACAACAGCTTCATTGAGGTGGAGTGTGAAACATTGGCGCAGGTGAACGAAGCCATTGCCGTCGCCCCCGATATGATTTTGCTCGACAATATGACCGTGGAGATGGTGGAGCAGGCTCGCGCCTTGGTTCCATCGTCCATTCTACTGGAGGCATCGGGCAACATTGGCCTGCACAATGCAGCAGCGTATGCGGCAACAGGTGTGAATCGTTTAGCCATTGGCGCTATCACCCACTCCGCACCTGTGCTAGACCTATCGCTGCTGGTGACTGCATGTGACTAACAGGCGCATTGGACATCCGCTGATTACCTTGCCGCAGGTGGATTCCACCAACACCCTATTATTACGCATGTTCGAAGAAGATCCCAGCATCGCAGAAGGCACAACCCTCGTTGCCGAACAGCAAACATCAGGACGTGGTCGCCGTGGTCGCTCGTGGTTTACCGCCGCAGAATCTTTGGCGTGTAGCGTGCTGTTAAAGCCATCCGTACCGCTCGGCGAAGCTTCCACCTTGACGTTGGTGGCTGCGGTTGCCGTGCATCACGCGCTGGCACCGTGGATTCCTAACGTGCGCATTAAGTGGCCTAACGATCTATTGGTGGGTGAGCGCAAGCTGTGTGGCATTCTCACCGAAAGCCGCAGTCAAGGCGGCGAATTACAAGCCTTGGTGGTAGGTATTGGGTTAAATATAAGCGCGCCAAAACAGGGCTGGCCCGATGATATTGCGACCATTGCATGCAGCGTGAATGAGTGTCGCTCCACGGCATGGAGCCGCGATGCTTGCTTGCAAGCAATTACCGCATCATTCGATCATTATTATACCCTCTGGCAGCGGCAAGGGTTTGCCCCTATCCGCCAAGCATGGCAAACGGCACATGCTCACCAAGATCAGGCGATCACCATTGCTGGTGGTGTTGCACCGCGCCACGGCATTGCGCGAGGACTGGATCACGACGGTGCTCTGTTATTGGAAACAAACGACGGCATAGAGCGCGTAATTTGTGGCGAGGTTCATGTATGACACAGCATTACTTATGTATTGATGTGGGTAATACACAGATGGAGTTTGGTTTATACCACGGTAAAGCCCTGCTCATTAGTTGGCGGCTTTCCACCCAGACGCGTATGACTGCCGATGAATTGGCATGGAAAATGATTGGCATGTTCACCCGCGCCGAACAAAGTCCCTTAGCTATCGATGGCATCATGGTATCCAGCGTTGTGCCTCACCTCGACCCTGTCATGCGCGATGCCTGCGTCAGTGTGTGCCAGCAGCAACCAGCGTTTGTCGGTTCGCCTGAAGTCAAAACAGGCATTGGTATTGATTACAAAAACCCGCGTGATGTCGGTGCAGACCGCCTCGTGGCTGCCATCGCAGCGCGGGAGCAATGGGGCGCACCTGTGATTATCATGGACTGCGGCACCGCTACGACCTTTGATGTGGTCAGTCCGCAAGGTCGCTATGCGGGCGGTTTGATTGTGCCGGGCATAGAGTTATCGCTCGCCGCACTGTGCCGTTATGCGGCGCGTTTACCTGATGTCTCAATTGCGCCTGTTAAAGAGCTGATTGGTCGCGACACCGTGAGCAGCATGCAAGCGGGCAGTTATTGGGCTGCGGTCGATGGCTTGCGCGGCATTATTCACCGCCTGCAAGCGCTGCCCGAATACAGCGAAGCACCACTGATCGCTACAGGCGGCATGAGTCGCAAGATCTGCGATGACATGCCTGAAATGACGGCGTTAGTGCCTGATTTAACCTTGCAAGGTTTGCATTTATTGGCGCAGCGCCATTTTGCTACCGATGCGTAATCATTCACACCCCCTCTGCTTTTTCGCCATCAAGGCGAAAGCGCGCAGTTTACGCTTGGGTACATGAGCACTTTCAACGCAAAGGGCGGAAAAATCAGTGGGGGGAGTGAATGATTACACCGATGCGGATAGATGAAGTGCGTATGGCTCTCTGCCCGAGCAAGCTAGACTGATGCGTCGTCTCTTGGTCATCGCTCTGATCATAGGGCTGGCATGGAGCGCTTGGCATGTGTGGGTACCGCCATACCCACCCCCCGTACCTGCTGCGGTGGATGTATATATCGAACCTCCGCAACCGACAGCCAGCACTTTGTGGCGCATCACCACCCACCGCATGGTGTGGAAACAAGGGGTGACAGATTTACGCCGCCAGCTCGCTGCCGCTGGCTTTCACCCGCAATTACTTCAGCGCAAAGAGGATGTGGAGCTTTATGCCTTTGACGATAAACGGACATTTAAATCCATAGCCCAAGCACAACAAGCCCAAGCGGAATGGAACCGCCGAGGTGTTAATGATGTGGATATTGAGGTACTCAAGCCTGGTCGTTATCACATTAGCTTGGGGCGTTACTACATCATGGAGTTCGCCCAACAAAACGAAAAAAAATTGAGCCATACGGGTTTGCCCTATCAGCAAACAAGGCGTGTCATTCGCATTCCCGCGATGCGTTTTGTGTTCCCTGCCATGCTGCGCCCAGAAGCCGATACCTTATGGAAAAAGCTACAGAACTTAGGTGTAAGCCAGCCTCTGATTATGCAAGATGATGAATTTCAACGCCGTTTTAAGTAGTAATCATTCAATCCACATACGGACCATGTTGATAGATCGGTTCATGATGTGGCTTGCCAAAACAGAACATCAGATGTGCTTCATGGTCACATGCGATAATCAGCGTGGATTCATCCTCGACAAACGCTGCGGCATTGACGGGCAGTGCTTCGCCATTCACACGCACAGAACCCATCACAACATAGAGTAACCCACGAAAGCCCTCGGCAATCGGCTTCTGCCAAGTGGTTCCAGCATCTAAACTGACATCCAAATACTCGACCGCTGTTTTCAATGCAATGGCACCACCATCACCCACAAT
>JAUZQP010000028.1 GCA_030950965.1 Mariprofundaceae bacterium | reverse complement strand
TACCACGAATCAATGCAATCACGGCATCAATTTGATCTAAGGCCATCAGCAAGCCCTCTAAGATATGAGCACGAGATTCCGCTTTATTGAGTTCAAACAAGCAGCGGCGTGTGACGACTTGGCGACGTTGATCCACAAAGTGCAACAGTAATTCACGAACGCCGCAGAGCTTAGGTTGACCATCCAACAACGCCAAGTAGTTACAGCTGAAATTGCATTGTAGCTGGGTCTGTTTGTACAGATTATTAAGAATAACTTCAGGGATTTCATTGCGTTTGAGTTCAATAACAATACGCATACCATCACGGTCAGATTCATCGCGTAGGTCGGAAATACCCTCTAATTTTTTATCACGCACCAATGCTGCGATATTTTCAATCAAACGCGCCTTATTAACCTGGTAGGGTAACTCGTTGATGATCAGTGCAGCTCTTTTGGTGTGAGCGTGTATTTCTACTACAGCTTTGGCACGCATAGTGACCGAGCCACGACCTGTGGCAAAAGCACTGCGCATACCCTCGCGCCCATAAATAAAGCCACCTGTGGGGAAGTCAGGGGCTGGCATGATTTCCATGAGATCAATGTCTTCAATCGCGGGATTTTTAATCAGTGCGACGGTGGCTTTGATTGCTTCACTGAGGTTGTGGGGGGGGATGTTGGTTGCCATCCCCACGGCAATACCTTGCGAACCATTGATTAAAAGGTTGGGGTATTTAGCAGGCAATACCTTGGGTTCACGCATGGAACCATCGTAGTTATCGCCAAAATCGACTGTATCTTTATCAAGGTCGGCGAGCAATTCGGCTGCCAAACGACTCATGCGCGCTTCTGTGTAACGCATCGCAGCAGGGGAATCACCATCGACAGAGCCAAAGTTACCCTGACCATCGACCAACACATGACGCATACTCCACGGTTGAGCCATACGAACTAATGCATCGTACACAGCAGTATCACCATGCGGATGGTATTTACCAATCACATCACCGACCACACGCGCCGACTTTTTGAACGGTTTATCGTAGGTAGAGCCAAGATCCTGCATGGCAAATAAAATACGCCGATGCACAGGTTTTAATCCATCCCGGGCATCAGGTAATGCACGCCCGATAATTACGCTCATAGCGTAATCCAAGTACGAGCGCTTCATTTCGTCTTCAACCAGCACCGGAACAGTGGGGTTCAGGTTTTCTTCCATGGTCTCTCCAACTCTCACATCGAACGGCCTCTGCGTGCCTTACGGTGTAAAAAAATAACAACATAATAGCTAAGGTAACGCGCAATAAATAATCTACCAAACCAGCTTGTCTTTTTGCCCAGCATCGGCGTTGCAAAAAAAGCTTACATAACAAGCTATGCTTTGCTTTTTGCGCCTTGATGCTGAACAAAAATCCTGCGCGATTTTGGTAGATTATTTATTGCGCGTTACCTGATTAACCTGAGATATTCATGAATCGTCGAGACGATTGCCATCAAGTTTCTTTCAACGAGTGGTTCGTTGAGAGCAAAAAGGGCAAACAAGGGCGCGGCAGTATTTTGTGAATAACTTAGGCTATAAGATGACTGCTATGCTAGAAGGCTGTTCGAGAATGGCAAGAAAAGTACAGTTAAGGAACGGGAATGAGTTCTTCAAAGGTGATACGGGGAGATGTTTTAAATGTGATATTCCAAGCACGTCCAAAAATAAGCGTTGCTGGGTTTTAGGGGTAGTTATTGTTTCGCGTCGATGGAGTAGCTACACTGCCGCGCCAATGGCACAGCATTCCTCATCGACCCCACAACAACGTATGCGTAATTTCTCTATTATCGCTCATATTGACCATGGTAAATCCACCTTGGCAGACCGTTTAATTGAAGTAACAGGCGCATTGTCTGAACGTAAAATGAAAAAGCAAGTGCTTGATTCTATGGATCTTGAGCAAGAGCGCGGCATCACCATCAAGGCGCAAACGGCAAGCTTGCAATACCGCGCCGAAGATGGCGAGACATACACGCTTAACCTTATTGATACACCAGGGCATGTGGATTTTTCTTATGAAGTATCACGCTCTCTGCATGCTTGTGAAGGTGCATTACTCATTGTAGATGCCACCCAAGGCGTGGAAGCGCAAACGCTGGCAAATGTTTACCTTGCCCTAGAACAAGACCTTGAAATCATCCCTATTATTAACAAAATAGACCTACCCAGTGCTGATGTGGAAGAGGCAAAGCGACAAATTGAAGAGGTGATTGGGCTTGATGCCTCCGATGCCATTGCCATATCGGCGAAGACGGGTGTTGGTATCGCCGAAACGTTGGAAGCCATTGTTAAACGCATTCCACCACCCAAGGATGAAGATGATCGCCCTTTACGTGCTTTAATTGTTGATTCATGGTTTGATTCCTATGTTGGCGCGGTGGCTTTGTTACGCATTATTGATGGTGCGTTGCGACAACGGGATAAAATTCGCTTGATGTCCTCTGGTAACAGTTACGAAGTGAATGACATTGGTGTGTTTTCACCACAAGCAGAGCCACGCCCCGTGCTGCAATCAGGCAGCGTAGGCTTTATGATTTGCGGTATCAAAGAGTTGTCAGCCCTGAAAGTGGGTGACACTGTCACCTTAGATCGGCAGCCTGCGAGTGAGACCTTACCTGGTTTCCGCGAACCAAAGCCCATGGTATTTTCTGGCTTATACCCCGTAGATTCGGCTGATTATAGTGAATTACGCGACTCCTTAGAGAAGCTTCACCTCAACGATCCAGCCTTCACCTTTGAAGCAGAAAGTTCGATGGCACTGGGCTTAGGTTTCCGCTGTGGATTTTTAGGCATGTTGCACATGGAAATTGTGCAAGAACGACTGGAGCGTGAATTCGGCCTTGATCTGATTGGTACAGCACCATCAGTGGTGTACCAGATTCACATGAACGACGGCACGATGGTGGAGATTGCCAACCCCAGTGAGTTCCCCGACCCTATTACCATCACGCATATTGAAGAACCTGTGGTGATAGCAAATGTCTTTATGCCTGAAGAGTTTGTCGGCGCTGTGATTAAGTTATGCCAGGATCGCCGTGGTTTACAGCAAGACATGAAGTTTATTGGGCAAGGACGGGTGATGTTGTCCTACCAATTACCGTTGGCTGAAATGGTGATCGATTTTTATGACCGTTTGAAGTCAGTATCGCGTGGTTATGCTTCACTCGATTATGAGTTGTCGGGTTTTCAAGAAGAAGATGTGGTGAAAATGGATGTACTGGTGCATGCCGAGTCGGTGGATGCTTTGTCGTTGATTGTTCATCGTTCTATTGCCGAAACACGCGGTCGTGAGTTGGTGAAAAAGCTGCGTCAATTGATTCCACGGCAACAGTTTGACATTCCCTTACAAGCGGCTGTTGGTGCTCGTATTCTCGCTCGCGAAACGGTGAAGGCGGTACGCAAAAACGTGACAGCCAAATGTTATGGCGGTGATATCAGCCGTAAACGTAAGCTGTTGGAAAAACAAAAAGTGGGCAAAAAACGGATGAAGTCCATTGGCAGTGTAGAAGTGCCACAGGAAGCATTTTTAGCAGTATTAAAACTAGGGGATGGGAATTGATGGAAGAGAATCAAAAACCAGTTTGGCGGGAGTGGCTAGAAAGTATTATTGTCATTGGCTTGCTTGCCTTTGTGATTCGTAGCTTTATTGTTGCACCGTTTAAAATCCCATCATCCAGCATGGTTCCGACTTTGGAAGTAGGCGACTATTTGTTTGTTTTGCGTTACTCCTATGGATTGCGCGTACCGTTTACTGATTTACAGTTTGCTGCATCGGAAGCCAAGCATGGTGATGTGGTGGTCTTTGATTACCCCGAAGATCGCAGTAAAGATTACATCAAACGCATTGTCGGTCTGCCTGGTGATCATATTGGCTACCATGGTAATCGCTTGTCGGTAAACGGTCACCTCATGCCCTTGAAAAAACTGGCGGTACGCCCTTATTATCTTGGTGATAAGAGTATTCAAGTGTCGATGGAATTTGAAGAGCAGTTATTTGATGTGACGCATCATGTTTTGCGTCAGTCCTACACCCTGCGTGATGGTGATTGGACTGTGCCAGAAGGACATTATATGGTGTTGGGTGATAATCGGAATAACTCGCGTGATTCACGCTTTTGGGGTTTTGTGCCACAGGAATACTTGGTCGGTAAAGCGGCGATTGTTTGGTGGTCATGGGATCATGTGAAAGGTGAAGTACGCTGGGATCGTTTGGGTACGGTTTTACACTGATGGTATTCA
>JAUZQP010000027.1 GCA_030950965.1 Mariprofundaceae bacterium | reverse complement strand
CCCATCGCCATGCTGGCTGCACCTAGGATGCCGCCTTGGTCTTCTAGGGTGGACATCATGATACTGGTTTTCCCACGTTGCGGTGCAATGACATGTTGCTCGACCGCTTCCATAATCGCTGGATGCAGCAATACCCATGCTCCTGTTAAACCGCCACTGATGGTGATGTGACGCATATCTAATAGCTTCACCACTTCAGCAATGGCTCGGCCAATGGCGTGACCTGCTTGCTGAAAGACCACGGCTGCATCGGGCGAACCCTGACTCGCTCGCTGATAAATTTCAAAGGCGGATAATGATTCACCGCTTGCCTGTTGGTATAAACGGCTGATGGCTGTAGCTGAGGCGTAAGCTTCGACGCAGCCCTGTTTGCCGCAGGGGCAGGTGTTCGCAGCGGCTGTGGTGTCTATGCATAAATGACCGAACTCGCACGCCATGCCGCCTTCACCGTAGAGCGGTTGACCGTTCATGATGAGACCACCACCGACTCCCGTACCTAGGGTGATGTGTAGCACATGATCCAAATCTTTGGCCGCACCGAAGTGAAACTCGCCTAAGGCGGCGCACAGGGCATCGTTTTGCACTTGTACATCGCAGCCTAAACGCTGTTCCAATATGTTCGCCAAGGGTAGTTCGTTAAGAGCAGGCAGGTTGGGTGATGCTGCTAACACACCTGTTTTACCATGAAAAAATCCAGGGAAGCCCATGCCTATGGATGAGGCTTTACTGGCTAATGGTTGCAAACATTGCACCAAGGTTTCAATGATATGATCACTGCTGTTACCGCAGGCGGCAAGATTTAAATTTTCTCGCTGCTGCGCCACCATGTCACCAGCAGGGGAAACCAATGCCATACGAATATTCGTACCGCCGACATCCACCCCTAATACAGGCTTCATGAGGCTAAACGCTCATACAGTGCGGCATAACTGCGTGCTGAGGCCGTCCATGAACTATCACGCCGCACCGCATTACCACGAATACGCGACCACACACGCGGTTTGTTGTACAGCTCAACACCTTGTGCCACCGCTTCATTCAAAGCTGTTGCTGTGGCATCATCAAACGCAATGCCGCAGGCTGTGCCTTTATGATCGTTATAATCTACCACAGTATCTACCAAGCCACCCGTGCGGCGCACTACTGGCACATTGGCGTAACGCATGGCGAGCAACTGCCCTAAGCCACAGGGTTCAAAACGTGAGGGCATGAGGAATATATCACCACCAGCATAGATCTGTCGCGCCAAGGCATCGCTGAAACCACAGTGAAAGAAAATCTGTTTCGGATGCGTCGCGGCAACGGCAAACAAGCGTGTCTCCAACCAGCTATCGCCTGAACCCAGAATGACAATCTGCCAGCCCTTTGCCACCCAAGCATCGAGATTATCAACAATGAGATCAATCCCTTTTTGCTCAGCTAAACGGGAAATCAATGTTAAGACAGGAATATCATCACGCACTTCAAAATCACAATGCTGCTGCAATGACTTTTTACACGCTTTTTTGCCCGCCATTTTACCATGACTATACGGCACGGCTAACGCCGCATCATGAGCAGGGTCGTGCAACGCAAGATCTAAACCATTAACCACGCCTTGCAGCTTATCGCTATGCGTTTGCAAAAAACCATCAAGTTGACAACCATATTCAGGGGTTAAAATCTCTTCGGCGTATTGCGGGCTGACCGTGGTCACTTCATCGGCGGCGAATATACCTGCTTTCATGCAATTTACCTGACCGTGAAATTCATAACCATGGGGGTGAAAGTCTCCTTCAGGCAGACCTAAGCGTGCCACCCATTCACCACCAAAGACCCCTTGATAAGCCAAATTGTGAATCGTATAAATGGTGCGCGCAGCGGCAATTTGTGGGCGATGTTGGTATTGAGTCTTCAGCAGCAAGGGGATCAACCCGGTTTGCCAGTCATGGCAATGAATCACGTCCACCCGCTCATACAGATGGGCTGCGGCTTCCAAAGCAACACGATCAAAAAAGACGAAACGCAAGAGGTTATCAGCATAGGCATCGCCCGCAGGACCATAAAGGCCTTGGCGATCGAATAAATCATCTTGCTCCACCAGCACAACGGACAAACCATCGACCTCGCAATGATGCAACGGTGCGTGACGGGTGTGCCCATCTATCCACATATCCACCGTGATGCCCAAAGGCGACACTGGCAAAGCTGTACTGTGAATCATGGTGCGGTAATAAGGAAGCATTACCGTGACATGGTGACCAAGCTGCTGCAAAGCTCGCGGCAATGCACCTACGACATCGGCAAGTCCACCCGTTTTTGCCAAGGGTGCAGCCTCAGATGCAATAAAGACAATATTCACACAGTACTCCTACGACTTCTCGATTTTTAACATGGAACATTACCCCATGTGCGTTAACCTGCCATGCTTTGCAACAAGTTACGTACGCGCAACAGTGCTTGCACCAAGGCTTCGCCATCTTCTACGGTATGCTCCGCGCCAAAGCTGACGCGAAGACTAGCACGTGCTAGCGCGGTGGGTACACCCATCGCCCGCAAAACATGAGAAGGCTCACGCTTACCCGATGAACACGCCGAACCCGAAGCAACAGCAAAACCTGCTAAATCCAATTGCATCAACAAGGTTTCTCCATCCATCCCAGGCACACTGAATAAGCTGGTATTCGGCAGGCGCGCCACGCTTTGACCATAGACCACTACATCGGGCATGGCATTTAATAATCGCTGTTCAAAGTCATCACGCACCGCTGCACAAGATGAAAAATCACACGCCGACAACGCAGCAGCAAACGCTGCGACACCAGCAATATTCTCCGTCCCCGAACGTCGTTTTCGCTCTTGACCGCCACCATGCATCCATGTTGCCAATGATGCGCCGCGCCGCTGAATCAATGCACCCGTACCTTTCGCGCCACCAATCTTATGTGCTGAACATGACACGAAGTCAGCATGGAGTGCATCCAAGGAGCAATCCAACTTACCCACCCCTTGCACGGCATCGACATGAAATGGTACCCCCAATGCTTGGCAATGCTCGCCCACCACTGCCACCGACTGAATCACACCACTTTCGTTGTTTGCCAGCATGATGCTGACCATCGCGGTACTGGGATCAATCTGCGCGCAGACCGCGACAGGGTCGATGCAACCGTGGCGATCAACAGGCAGTAATGTTAAATCACGTGGCTGCGCTTGGCATAGTGCCGTTGCTGTATTGAGTACGGAGGGGTGTTCGATAGCCGAGATCAGCAATGCGCCTTGCCGTTCCGCCAGCACGCCCGCCAAGCACAGATTATTGGCTTCTGTGCCGCCAGAGGTAAAAATAACACCACTGCTTTCTACGGCGAAATGTGCTGCTAGCGCATCCCGCGCATCATCAAGTACACGCCGTGCTTGGCGACCGGCCCAATGCATGCTCGAAGGATTACCAGGCAAACGTGCTGCCTGCTGCCAAGCTTCGATAGCACACGCCAACATAGGGCTGCTGGCGTTATGATCAAGATACCTTTTCAATGTTAATGTCTGCCTTCTGCGCCGGCATGTTTTCTTCCATATAATCGCTCAAATTACCCATATCTAACTGATCCAACACGACCTTCTTATCAACAATCTGCTGCAAGGTGACAGCTTCCATAAAGCATAAGATGTAACCTTCCAGAGCGCGCCATAGTTGATGGGTATCACAACGATGACCACGGTGACAGCCGCGCGCGGCATTTTCACACACGGTGGCGTGCATCGGCTCATTCACTGCCCGTACAATATCAGCAACCGTAATCTCTGCCGCATCTTTATTCAGAAAATAACCACCACCAGGTCCGCGCACGGAACGCACCAAACCATTTTCACGTAAATTCCGAAATAATTGCTCAAGATAGGACAAAGAGATAAACTGACGCTCTGCTATCGAAGCCAGAGTAATCGGTTTGCTTTCATTTTTTTGACTACTCTTCCGCAAATCCACCATAGCTGAAACAGCATGTCTTCCACGACTCGTTAAACGCATTTCTACCTCCATCGGCACTGCTAAGCTACCGTAATCATTCACACTCCCCACTGTTTTTCCGCCTTCGGCGTTGAAAACACTCATTTACCAAAGCGTAAATTGCGCGTTTTAGCCTTGATGGCAAAAAAACAGAGGAGGTGTGAATGATTACGTCTGCATAGCAATAACCAAGTATAATAATGGGGTATTATGATATAAAGCCACAACAGCGTCAAGGTATTGGTGTGTATCGCGAATGATCATCACATAGATTCGGGGCGAATAGACCGCATCAGACGCTCAACTTCATCATTAAATTCGGCATCACTTTTGCGCATTTCATCGATTTTTCGACAAGCATACAATATAGTGGTGTGATCTCTACCACCAAAAGCCTCGCCGATTTCGGGCAATGATTTCCGGGTTAACTCTTTACACAAAAACATGGCAACTTGACGGGGGAAAGAGACGTTGCGAGAGCGACGTGAAGATTTCATCTCTTTCAACTGAATGGCGTAGTAATCAGCAACTTTTTTCTGAATATCATCGACATCCACCACGCGGTCAACCACACGCAATTGCTCACGCAGTACATGTTTTGCCATATCTAAAGAAATTTCTTTGCGTGTTAAGTGTGCATAAGCATTCAGGCGAGTGAGTGCGCCTTCGAGTTCGCGCACGTTATTGGAAATGCGTGAAGCCAGCAAATAACCCACATCATTATCCAAGTCAATACCTGCCAACTCCGCTTTGCAGTGCAAAATTGCTAAGCGTGTTTCTAAATTAGGGGGCTGAATATCGGCAACCAAGCCCCAATTAAAACGCGAACGCAAGCGTTCTTCCAGATGCGCCATATTGTGAGGGTTACGGTCAGAGACGAGAATGATTTGTTTGTGCACCTCATGCAGGGCGTTAAAGGTATGAAAAAATTCTTCTTGGGTACTGGTTTTACCTTCGATGAACTGTACATCATCAATGATTAACACATCCACTTGACGGTAACGCTCGCGGAAATCCTGCGTGGTACGTGTACGAATAGATTCGATTAATTCATTGGTAAACCGCTCGCCCGTACGGTAAGCAATCGTGTATTGATTGGCTTCAATCAGGGTGTTGGCAATGGCGTGAATTAAATGGGTTTTACCCAACCCCACGCCACCATGAACATACAGCGGGTTGTAATTTTCACCTGGTTTTTCTGCCACAGCTTGACTGGCAGCAAACACAAATTCATTGCTAGAACCCACGACGAAATTAGCGAAAGTAAAGCGTGGGTCAATATTACCATCCACCTTCCCTGTCGGTGCCGCAGCTGCTTGAACACGCACTGTTTCAGCCGCTGCGTGGGCTTGTATGGAATCATCAACGTGATAATCAATCACCACCTGCGTGCCAAGCATTAGGTCAACCGCTTGGCGCAAAGGCGCGCCGCAATCGCGCTTTAAACCATCCAAAAAGAAACGACCAGGAGCCGTGATGTGTAACTGATTACCGTCCAGTGCGATACGCACAGGTTCGATCCAAGCATCATACTTTGCTTGATCTAATGTCGCCTTCAAATGCTCTGCGACTTGTTGCCATTGTTTTTCCATTGCTCAAAGCTAACGACTAAAGAAGGATAGCGAAACAACCGACGCTACTTCCCTCTCTTTTTAATTATAATGCAGCAAACTTTGTACAGGCACATCAGGCAATTGATTGCGTCCATTGAGAAAGTCTAACTCAATCACAAACAGTGCTGCCACAGGTACTGCGCCCAATTGACGAATCAACGTCGCCGTCGCTCCTGCTGTACCACCCGTTGCCAAAAGGTCGTCCACAATTACGACTTTATGACTATGGGAGAGCGCGTCACGGTGAATTTCCAGACGGTCAACGCCATATTCCAATTCGTATTCAATGGCATGCACATCATGCGGCAATTTTCCTGGCTTGCGCACAGGAACAAAGCCCAAGCCTAATTGTGCTGCCAGTGCCGCACCAAAGATGAAACCACGCGATTCCATGCCCACAATGTAATCGACATCGGCAGGCATACGCTCGGCGAGCGCATCGATACAAGCGCGG
>JAUZQP010000026.1 GCA_030950965.1 Mariprofundaceae bacterium | reverse complement strand
ACCAAACTAGCTTGTCTTTTTGCCCAGCATCGGCGTTGCAAAAAAAGCTTACATAGCAAGCTATGCTTTGCTTTTTGCGCCTTGATGCGGAACAAAAATCCTGCGCGATTTTGGTAGGTTATTTATTGCGAGTTACCTTACGTCACAACCATGCAGTAAGCGAGACTACATCGGGGTGAGCTGCAATCATTCACTCTTATCCGTGTTCATCTGTGGACTATAATCTCAGCGTTTTGCAAGCGCATGCACCTACTTTAGAATATCTATAACTTATTGATTTTGATGGCTGTACCGTCTTAAAAGGGAAGCCCAAAATAGCTCCTTCTTAAACCGGAAGCCCCCTTTTATTCGTTTGACTGAAGGCTATCGATGTCCGATGAAATGGTCGGGCATCATTTGCAGATGGTTAGCCCAGATTGAGCGTTTTCTTGTTTAAGTTCAATATGCGATCCGCCAGCTTGAAGCGTAACCACTCATGGGATAAATAATAATCGCGGTACTGCCTTTCTGGCCAACGGAAGAGTTGGACATCGGAAATGCTACGCACCGTCATAGTGCGTTGATTGTTTCTCAACCCCAATTCACCCAGTATGTTCCCGCGCTTAGCGGTGTACAATAGGTGCAGGCGACCCTTTACCTCCACGTTGACCGATAGCCAGCCAGCATGAACAATATACATGTCTAAGTTATCACGCTCGCCAATCCTAAATAAAGTTTCGCCAGCAGTCACAGTGATCAATTCCATTTGTTGGGCTATTTTCCGTCGCTCATCCAACTTTAACTGATGGAAGAATGGTGTTTTTGCTAATTGCCGCTCGGCAGCGTGATCTTGATGGTAAGCTTCAATATAGGATGAGACTTCGGGGTAACGATCAATCACCTGTTGCAGGGCTTGGTAGGGAAGTTGATAAATCAAGGTGTTACCGACTGCTAATAAATCAGCCGTGCGTTGCTTGCCCTTTGTTAAAAATGGTGTTTCACCAGAAATTCCACCTGCTTCGGTGACCAGCATCGCTTGGGGTGATTCACCGTCAGATTCTACCCAAGGCTGCACTGCCCCCTTGGCGATGATGCATAAATAATCGGCAAAATCACCCTGGCGAAATACAGCCTTACCATCATGGAATTTTGCAGGCTGCAAGGCAGCAAACAGTTCGTCAAAGGCAGCATCACTGATGCCAGTAAGCATGGGGTGTTCACGTACTGCAAACGCTGCTGCATCCTCTTCGTGCAAAAAAGGCACGGCTTGCGCCAATGTTGCATGCTCTGATCGCGCTAGGCGGTAGAGTTCACGCCCCAACATTAAACCATCGGGTCGCAGGCGGTAATAATGCTCCATAGCCTTCGTTCCATCAGCCCAATTATGATGGTCAACACATAGGTGCGCAGCACGCGCATAGGCATCAATTGCCTCATCCTTCATAACCCCACATTGTTCCGATATATCTGCGTACAATAAGGCTACTTTTAAATCATCGGGTTGCAGCTTGCATAATTCAGCCAGCGCATGCGCCGCTGCAAAAAAGTCTCCGCGCTGCATAGCATCTTTTGCTTTCTTTCGGTTCCGAATAACAGGCATCGACCTTTTCTCCTTGCGGGCTTGGAATCTTTTTACACCGAACCACGATTAGCCATACTCTCTTATGAAAGTGATGTGATGTAAATTGGTTGATTATATCCAAGGGTGTATGTGGGGCGAGAGGCTGAATAGTTTTTTTATTTGATATAGGTTACGCTGTTATGAGTGGATCGCAATTAAATGAACAACAATATGAAGCCGTGCATTACCGAGGCGGTGCTATGCTGGTGCTGGCTGGTGCTGGCTCGGGTAAGACGCGGGTAATTACCGAACGCATTGCGGTGTTGGTCGAGCGTCATGTGCCAGAAGATGCGATTACCGCCGTGACCTTTACCAATAAAGCAGCCAAAGAGATGCGCGAGCGTTTGAAAAAACGCCTTGGCCCTTTGGCACGGCGGTTGCGTATTTGTACCTTCCACGCGCTGGGGCTGAATATTATTCGTGAGCATGCGCATTTAGCGCAACGGCGCGATGGTTTGAGTGTATTCTCCCCTGCGGAGCAACGTTCGGCGATGCGTTCGGTGCTGGCTGATTTGAAGTTGCCTGTGGATAGTGATCAAATAAACCGTGTGCTGCAACGGATTTCGCTGCTTAAAAATGATTCACTCGAAGTTGGCGATGGCAGCATGATCACCATTCGCGAGCGTTACGATAATTTGCTGACGCGCATGAATGCGGTGGATTTTGATGATCTGATTGTGTTGCCCATTCGCCTGTTGGAAGAGCATGCTGATGTGCGTGCCTTGTGGCAATCGCGGGCGCGGCATTTTTTGGTCGATGAATACCAAGATTCGAGTAAAACGCAGTACCGCATGGTGCAATTGATGGCACCTGTCGGTTCCCACTTAACGGCTGTGGGTGATGATGACCAATCCATTTATGGCTGGCGTGGGGCAGAAGTGCGTAACCTTTTTCAGTTAGAAAAGGATTACCCCGGTCTGCAACTCATTCGCTTGGAGGAAAATTACCGTTCCACCGAAGCTATTTTAACGGCTGCCAATACCTTGATTGCGCACAATCGCGAACGTTTAGGAAAATCGCTACGCTCCAATCTAGGCCCAGGCAAGCCTGTGCGCATTTGGAATAGTCCCGATGCCGATGAAGATGGTCGCCGTATCGCAGGTGATATTAAAGCCCGCCGCGCCGTGGGTGAAGCCAAGGGCTGGGATGACTTTTGCGTGTTGTACCGTGCTTCCTACCAATCGCGGCCTATTGAGCTGGCGTTGCGTGAAGTGGGTGTCCCTTATCATGTAAGTGGCGGCATGTCGTTTTTTGATCGCGCTGAAGTGATGGATACATTGTCGTATTTACGCTTGCTGAGTAATCCTGCCGATGATCTGGCATTTATGCGTGCTATTGCGCGACCACGGCGTGGTGTAGGTGATAAGGCACTCGGCTTGCTGGCGGACTTTGCTTGGGAACAAAGTTGCTCGATGCTTGAGTCTTGCACGCATGATGACCTAGAGCACCGATTATCTCACACCTTGCGCGCCTTTGGCTTGATGGTGAGTGATATGGATCATCGTTTCACCTATGGCGAACCTGATGATGCCTTTGATGCGCTGCTAGAAGTTAGCGGTTTAGAAACAGCGATTCGCGATGAAGCCAAAGATGACAAAGAAGAAGAGCGGCGCATGGGTAACGTGATGGAATTACGCCGTTGGTGGTTGCGCAGTGCTGAAAATGGCATGAAGTTGGCTGACTTTTTGCAGCAACTTAGTCTGTTTGCTGACCGTGAGCAAGACGAGCCCGAGGGACAGGTTCGATTAATGACCGTGCATGCGGCCAAAGGTTTGGAATTCGATCATGTCTATATTACAGGTGCAGAAGATGGGGTGTTCCCGCATAAAAATGCCCTGGAAGAAAATCGCATGGAAGAAGAACGTCGTCTGATGTATGTAGCTGTGACGCGGGCGCGTTTCCGTTTAACACTGAGTACGGTGGTAGCGCGTCGTCGTTTTGGCAAAGAAGAAAAAAGCGCGCCGTCACCATTTTTGAAAGAGATGGACAACGATGCCATGCGTTGGGTTGATCAAGACCTTCACTCTGATGAAGCCAAAGAAGAGGCTGAAGCCCACATGGCAGCTATGCGCGATATTTTAGCGAAATTTTCGTAATCATTCACTCCCCCCACTGATTTTTCCGCCCTCTGCGTTGAAAGTGCTCATTTACCCAAGCATAAACTGCGCGCTTTCGCCTTGATGGCGAAAAAACAGAGGGGGTGTGAATGATTACAACTTTTCGAGTTAAGGTAGAGGTGAAAAAGCCAACGTCCAGCCTCCAGGGAGGCTGGACGTTGGCTTTTATTCAGGAAAAAACAAAGGCATCAGCGTAGATGCGTTGCATGGGTGCGCCTGCCATAAAGGCTTTTTCACGCAGGCTTTTTACAATCGCAGGGTCGCCACATAGGTACACGCGCATGCCTGAGAAATTGGGTACAGTTGTCACCATGACTGCATCAACCGCCCCTTGCAAGCCACCTTTTGGTGCATCACCATGCAATACACAAGGGTAATAATGAACCTGTGGGTGCGCTGCTGCCATGGCTCTCAATTCGTCGATGTAATACAAACCTGCGGTGGCTAAGCTAGCGTGGAATAGGTGAATATCACCCGTGTGACCTGCGTTTATCGCATCACGTACAATGCCGTATAATGGTGCTAAGCCTGTACCTGTACCCGCCAATACCATGGTTTGTTCCAGATCATCAGGGACATAAAAACAATCACCCGTGGCTCCTTGGAAGTCCAAGATCATCCCTGTAGATACATCAGTACAGAGCCAGCTACTCATTTTGCCATCAGTAACATGTTTAATATGCAACTCTAAAAAATCTTCATCGCGCACAGAAGCCAGCGAGTAGCTGCGCATAAGCTCATCTTCAGCACGAATCACATGAATAAATTGACCAGGGTAGTAATCGAATCCCTCTGGTTTGCGCAATCGAATGCGTGTTACAGATTCATTTAATGCGCTGGTTTCAATTACTTCCGCTTGATAACGGATAAGCGGAGCCGCTAGGGCAATTTCCATATCTGATTCAACACGACATTGACAGGCTAAGAAATAATTTTGCGCTTGTTTGGTGTCTTTCACACCTTTTTGTGCTGCACGCGGCGGCGTACCTTCCACTGCCTGCATCATGCAGGACATGCAACCGCCACTACGACAGCCGTGAGGTAGGGTTACACCGTGGGCGATCATCTCATCCAGTAGTGTAGATTCACCTTTACATTCATAGTCATGACCCTGATAGCGTACTACAGGCATAGTTCCTCCTAAGGCAACGCGCAATAAATAATCTACCAAAATTACTTGTCTTTTTGCCCAGCATCGGCGTTGCAAAAAAAGCTTACATAGCGAGCTATGCTTTGCTTTTTGCGCCTTGATGCTGAATAAAAATCCTGCCCGATTTTGGTAGATTATTTAGTGCGAGTGACCTAAGATAAACGTTTGATGCATTGTTGCTTCATTTGTCCCCCATCGCCGTTAGCATGCCACCATGTTTGCATCTATTCGTGAAGATATTAGTTGTGCTTTTAAGCGCGATCCTGCCACCCGCTCGTTGTGGGAGGTGGTGACCTGTTACCCTGGTTTGCATGCCATTTGGGCGTATCGCATTGCCCATTGGTTTTGGGTTCATCACTACTTTTGGCTGGGGCGTTGGCTTTCTCATTGGGCGCGTTGGCTGACGGGGATTGAAATTCACCCAGGGGCGTGTATTGGCAAACGCTTTTTTATTGACCACGGCATGGGCGTGGTGATTGGTGAGACCACCGAAATCGGCAATGATGTGACGCTATACCACGGCGTTACCCTCGGCGGCACAACATGGCAGCGCAAAAAGCGACATCCGACACTGGAAGATGGCGTGATTGTCGGCACAGGGGCGAAAGTGTTGGGTGCTATCACCATTGGCGCGCACTCACGTATTGGTGCGAACTCGGTCATCCTCAAAGATGTGCCGCAACAATCTACGGTCATTGGCATTCCAGGGCGGATAGTGATCGATAGTGGACCCGTGGTTCAAGATGGTAAAATCAACCTTAACCACCATCAAATGCCCGATCCAGTATCGGAAGTATTACGCCATATGTTGCAAATGATGGATGATATCAATAGTCGTATCGATCAATTGCATCCCACGACAGAGAGGGCAGAGCAAGATCATGAATGTGAACAAGCTTTATTGGAGTTGCGCAAAGAAATGGCGCGTGAACACAAAAAAGTCGAACGTTTTTTAGATGGTAACGGAATTTAAAGCATGAGCACCATACAACACGCACCGATGAAAGCGAACAAAGCCCTTGGGCAACATTTTTTACGCAGCGAATCGGCGATTGCACGCATGGTCCATTGTATCCCTAAAGGTGCTTCGGTGCTCGAAATCGGACCAGGGCCAGGGGCGCTTACCGTTCCTTTACTGGCACGCGCAGGGGCAACTACTTTGGTGGAAAAGGACGACCGTTTTGCTCACCATTGGCAGCAATACTGTGACCAACGAGCTGATTTAACGGTGGTGAATGACGATGTATTGCAGTGTTTGGAAGCCACCGTTGCAGCGCAACAACCGCAATGGATTGCAGGCAACCTACCCTATAATATCAGCGGTCCATTGACTGCATTGCTATCCTCATTATCGCTATCAGGCGGCATGATATTAATGTACCAACGCGAAGTCGGCGAGCGTATCATGGCTGACCCTGGCAGTAAGGTGTATGGAGGTTTAAGCGTACTCGTGCGTCATCATTACCATGCATCCCGTGTGTTGACCCTGCCCCCAGGTGCATTTTCACCGCCGCCGAAAGTACATTCTGTGGTGTTAAAATTAACCCCACACGGCGAAACGCCACCATGTTCATGGACAACACTGCAACGCTGTGTACGCACTGGCTTTGCCCATCGCCGCAAAACGTTACGCAACAACTTCCGCCAGCGCATCAGCCCTGAGCAGATGGAGGAGGTGGGTATAAACCCAGGCTTGCGCCCTGAACAGTTGGATTACATGAATTGGACGAAGCTCTCCATCCTGCTTAGGTAACGCGCACTGAATTATCTACCGACCGACCGCGTCTTGTTAAAAAGTGATGCTCCCGATCAAGCAGCTTACGCTAAATCCCAGTCATGCAGCGTAGAAAGCATCGTCAATCAAACATCAAAAAATAGCCAAAGCTGTTTTCTTTGACTCATCCCCCCCGCTTCCCTCCTGTGTAGGCTGGTCGAGCGGCCTTGGGCACGGCTTCGATATAATGCAATACTTTATTGCGTAAAACCAAGTCAACACCACACCCCTTGCACGAACCGCCAACACCTGAAAAAGGAACAAGCTTGGGGCGTTGGCAATGGGGACATAGGCCGCGTCGTGCTTTAAAAGGAAGGATGAACAGACACCCCGACAGCACCACCAATGACAGCACAGCAGTCAGTGGCATGGCAACCGACAACAACAAAGCACCACCCCATAGTGGCACGGTATAGCACAGCACCCGCCACGGCGCAGGCTTGGTTTCTGAGGTAGCAATCGTTGCCCTGACTTTTTTCCCCACCGTAGCTCCTCTTCACCGAACTATTTTAACACCAACACAGTCAGCGTTCTCAGTACTAAGGTAACTCGCAAGAAATAACCCACCAAACTGTAATCATTCTGATTATAACGAATTTAGGGGAGGGATGCACAACTACTCATTGGGCTTTCCGCTGAAGACTGAACAAAAAGAGAGCTGCAACGGTGAAGCGTAGGGTGCGCTTGCGCACCACACAGCAGTACAACTCATGCAGAGGCGTGATAAATGAACCAGTGTATGGGTTCTACCACGCCATTTTGTGCGCAAGCGCACCCTACCCTTGAGTTCAAATCCTTGCTATCACACCCCATTCAACACGTTGCTGTTAAGGATGTCCATCTTAAAAGGGAAGCCGATTA
>JAUZQP010000025.1 GCA_030950965.1 Mariprofundaceae bacterium | reverse complement strand
AGATAAAATCGGTGGCTTGATGCGTTATGGCATCCCTAACTTTAAGTTTGAGAAGGGCATCATCGACCGCCGTTTAGAGCAAATGCGCGCTGAAGGTGTGGATTTCCGCACCCATTGTCATATCGGCAGTGAAGACTTTCCAGCTAAGCGTTTGTTGGATGAGTATGATGCAGTGGTACTCACCGGTGGTGCCGAAGAAGCACGCTGGTTGCATGATTCAGTGACGGGAAATCGTGCTGGTGGTGTCTATGCTGCGTTGGACTTTTTGCGCAATAATACCAAACACGTATTTAACCCTCAGCATACGCCGTTTATTTCGGCTGAAGGCAAAGATATCGTCGTAGTTGGAGGTGGTGATACAGGCTCTGACTGTATTGGCACATCCAATCGCCATGGTGCAAATAGTGTGACCCAAATTGAAATTTTACCACGTCCTGAAGATACCCCCAACGCATTAACGACGTGGCCACATTGGCCCAATAAATTCCGCACTTCAACTTCGCAAGAAGAGGGCTGCGAACGCATGTTCAGTATCAACACCCTGGAAGCATCGACCAATGATGCGGGTGATGTTACAGCGCTGCGTTGTGAAAAAGTCGAATGGACACAGCAAGATGGGCGTTGGCAGATGCAATCCATTGCAGGCAGCGAATTCACCTTGAAGGCGGATTTGGTGTTATTAGCGATGGGCTTTTTGCACCCTGTGCATCAAGGTATGTTGGATGAGTTGGGCGTGGCGTACGATGGTCGCGGCAACGTTCAAGCAAACACCAGCGATTATCAAACGTCTTTGGACAAAGTATTCACTGCTGGCGATATGCGCAGTGGTCAGTCCTTGGTGGTACGTGCGATCAACGAAGGACGACAAGCAGCCTATGCCGTCGATACTTGGTTGATGCAAACGCCATCATCCCTGCCTAAGGAATAAGCGTTAATCATGATTCGCGTCGAAAACCTTAGCCGAAGTTTTGGTGCATTGCAGGCTGTTGCACCGACGGATCTGCATATTCGTCGTCAACAAACCACAGTGATTATGGGGGGCTCTGGCTCGGGCAAGACAACGTTATTGCGTTTGCTTGCTGGGCTGGAACAACCAACCAGCGGACATATTTGGTTTGATGGTGAACATGATCTTGCTACCCTTCCTGCGCGTATTCTTTACCGTTTGCGTTTGCGCATGGGCATGGTGTTCCAATACTCTGCCCTGCTGAACTCCTTGAATGTGTATGATAATGTGGCTTTTCCTTTGCATGAACATACTGATTTGGATGAAGTTGTGATTCGCACCATGGTGACGATGAAGCTGGAGCAGGTCGGCATGCGTGGTTTCGAGCACCTTATGCCATCGCAGCTATCGGGTGGTATGGCAAAACGTGTGGCGTTTGCGCGTGCCTTAATTGCTGACCCTGACTTGGTTTTTTTTGATGAACCAACATCAGGCTTAGACCCTATTGCCGCAGGCGTGGTAAGTACGCTGATTCAACAATTAACGCAAAAAACGCAGATGACTTCGGTGGTCGTGACTCATGATGTTCATGCGGGATTGAATATTGCCGATTGGGTGATTTTATTGTGGCAAGGGAAAATCATTGCCACGGGTACAGCCGATGATATCCGCCACAGCAGCGACGAGCGGGTGCAGCAGTTCATCGAGGGTCGCCCTGATGGCCCTATTCCTTTTTCTCGTTGTGACACCCTCTATCCTGATGTGTTACTTGAAGGAGGAGCGCGATGAATCAGTTTTTTGGTGCTCTAGGACGTTGGGCATTGTTGAGCCTGCAACGTACAGGTGATGCGACTATGCTGGGTAGCAATGCTTCGGCAATGTTATTTATGCGTCCGTGGCAAGGTCGCCATATTGTACAGCAAATTTACGCGTTGGGTGTGGGCTCCCTGATTATTATTGCCATCACAGGCGCGTTTACAGGTATGGTGTTGGCGTTGCAGGGCTACTATATGCTGGCAAAATTTGGTTCGGAATCGCTGCTGGGTTCAGCCATTGCTTTGTCTATTATTCGGGAGCTAGGTCCTGTGTTGGGAGCATTTATGATGATCGGGCGTGCAGGTTCCAGTATTACCGCTGAAATCGGTATTATGCGCGTCACCGAACAACTCGATGCCTTGCAAATGATGGCTATAAACCCCAAGGCGCGCATTATTATGCCGCGTATTATTGCCACCATCTTGGCGTTACCCCTGTTGATCGCGATGTTTGATGTCGTAGGTTTGGCAGCGGGTTATGTCATTGGTGTCGAGTTACTGGGTGTGAACTCAGGTGCCTTCATTGGTGAGATGATTACCAAGGTGGAGATGAAAGACCTAAATATTGGCTGGATCAAAGCCATGGGCTTTGGCTGCTTGATTGGCATTATTTGTACTTGGTATGGTTACCGCGCTGAACCAACAACCGAGGGTGTGGCTAAGGCAACCACCCAAGCAGTAGTGCTTAGTTCGGTCAGTGTATTGATTCTTGATTACATTATTACATCATTTTTTCTTTAGGGTAGCAGAAAAAATTAATCATCCCAATAACGCGAAGTCTGGCTCGTAGACAAGTGGGATTGGATGATTTTCTTTTTCGTGACCCTTAGAGCCACTTGCAATAAAAGCACATGGCTTTTTGACGCCTGTGGTAAAGATGTTTCATTACACGAGATGGCAGAAAGCCATGCGCGTTAACTTGGAGTATAAAACATGCATGAATATCGCAAAGTAGAGATTATTGTCGGTCTGTTTGTTTGTGTCGGCATTGTCGCGATTGCTGGGCTGGCTGTGAAGCTGGGGCAGGTGGGTGGCTTCTCCTCCTCGGGCTACCCCCTTGAAGCAACCTTTTCCGATGCGGGCGGTGTGCGCGTAGGCGGTGATGTGATGCTTGCTGGTGTGTCCATCGGACGAATTACCGAGGTAACCTTACAAGAGAGCATCAAGGCGCATCTGGTATTGGAAATTAACTAAGGCGTGGCACTGAGTACCGATGCCATTGCGTCCATTCGTACCAAAGGTATTATTGGCGAGCGTTATGTGCGTATCAGCCAAGGTGCTGAAGAAGAGTATTTGACGGCAGGGGAAGAAATTGAAGAAACCGAATCTGCCATCAACATCGAAGACTTGGTGAGTAAATATATTTTCTCACCAAGCAATAAAGACTAAAGGTTAGCAGCATATGAAATCAATCATGATGAGTTTATGTATAGCACTGGGCCTAGCGATGGCTGCCCCCGTGTTGGCAGTAGCAGAAGATGGCCCCAAGGCGGTCGTAGAGTCCACGGTGGGTGGTATTATTGATGTGCTTAAAGCACGTGAAGATACCAGCGCGCTGTCTGAGAATGATCGGCAAGCGATCAGTGGTGCAGTAGCGGATCATTTTGACTACCGTAAAATGGCACGTGGTAGCATTGGTCGCTCATGGCATGACTTGGGCGAAGCAGATAAGGTTGATTTTTCTGCATCCTTCCGTGAACTGCTGGAGCGCTCTTACGGCAACCGTTTGGCGGGTTACAGTAATCAAACTATTCGCTATGGCGATGCGGAAATGAAAAAACGTACCGCTACCGTGAAGTCTTGGGTCATTGATGGGGCGAAAGAAATCCCTGTTTTTTACCGTTTGTATAAAAGTAAAAATGGCTGGAAAGTGTTTGATATTAAAATTGAAGGTGTGAGTCTGGTCGGAACGTACCGCACACAATTTAAGTCAGCCCTAGA
>JAUZQP010000024.1 GCA_030950965.1 Mariprofundaceae bacterium | reverse complement strand
AAATAATACACCAAACTCGCTTGTCTTTTTATCCGTCTTCAGCGTTGCAGCAACAGTTACATAGAACAACCATGCGCCTATTGCTGCGCCTTGAAGACGAATAAAAATCCTGCGCGATTTTTGGTAGATTATTTATTGCGAGTTACCTAAGCTGTTATAAATTATGAATAGTGAGCAATGCTTCTTTTTGCATATCCTGAACTTTTAACTCCATCGCATGACGCATCGCCGTCACTTCATTTCTTGGCATGCCAACCATCGTTAGGTTTTCGATGTTTTTAATGCTGGAAGCAGCATCGCGCAATTGACTGAGTAAAAGCTTCAGGTAAGCCAGTTGTTGCGTTGTTTGATCCGTTTGTCGCATAGCATGGGAAGCCCCAGCATGAGCATAAAAGGGGAGAAGCAAGGCAAGCAGTACCGTACAGGTGAAAATCTTGATTTTGTTCATGTCATCCTCCTTGTTGGAAACATGCGGTGGACTGTAAATGGTGATTGTGTCAGCGATGTGACTGCTTTTGTGACCATTCAGGTCGGTCAACTTAATGGTCGCAGGGCACTTGAAGAAGATGCAAAATCCTGCGCCTTCTTGGTATATTATTTCCCCCGCGACCCTAACATCATGAATCTTTAATCATTGCTACAGATGATGACCACCATCATGAGTATTTATGAAGATTTAGATGATATTCCTATGGCTGAACAAGAGCGTTTTCTGGCTCTTGCCCGTCATGCGAAATATCCCGCCGATAGTTGGCTACTGGGCAAACAGAATGGTGTCCCCCTTATTCGCTTAATCACGTTTGGTTCGGTGGAAGTGAGTGCTGTTTGTGACGGGCGAAATATCCCTGTGCTCCATTATGTAGCGAATGAATCCCTAGGGATTCGTGCCTTGATGCACACGAATAAGTCACCTGAATTGGTCTGGCGCACGATGTCTGCCATGACATGCCTTGAATTCGATGGTCGGCCATTGCGCGTATTATTGAATGAGCCGAATAGTCGTTTGCGGGCAATGTTTGAACATGCGGCGCATGTGCGGGAATTGGAGATTCAGGTTGCTGTTAAGCCATTGTTTCAATTACTTCCTCTAGAGGATCGGAACCAACTCTTTAAGCATTCTATTCCACTTGCTCTTACCCCAGGGGAATCATTACCAGCCTGTGACCGTAACACACTTTATTATGTAATGAAGGGGGCGGTTCAGCACGTAGTCGATAGTCAAATAGTGAAAGCGCGCGACGATTTGCTCTGGTGCGATGGTTGCAGCCATTGGCGCGCTCAATCGTGGGCCGAGCTGCTGGCGTTCCCTGAGCCACAAATGAGTCGTGTGATGCAAGCTTACCCTGATTTTGCAGCGCGCTTGATGGTAAGTCCTGAGCATGAAGCGATCACACGTTAGTGAATTAATGCAGGCTAAGATGGAGAGCTATTAATATGTGACTGCGGCGATAATATCAATCGACCCAAGTTTCAAGGGGCTTGAGCTTTTGAACATCACTTTCACCGTTTGATATTGATCCTGAATCATTACATGAGCAATGCCATAAGAACAGTGAAGCGTAGGTTGGGTAGAGCGAAGCGAAACCCAACATAACCCCGCTCAACCATTCAAACCATTGCCATGATCAATACAACGCCGTTTAAATCAATGGTGTATGTTATTCGTGTATGGTGTGTATGGGAGGCGGGGAGTTGTTGGGTTTCGTGGCATTTTCGGGTTCCGTGGTTGTGTTGGGTTTCGCTTCGCTCTACCCAACCTACGTGCTGATAATTAAGGAAGTTATATTTTCCATGTCGTATTTAACTGGGAATTTAGGCCGGATACAATAAATGGTTAAAAGACTTATGCACACCTACTTACTTTTGGTCGAATATGAAGGTTTTCCTAATTTTGACGAAAAATAGTTATGTGCTTTGCTCTTCTTTTTTGGCTCGAATTCGGGCTTTTTTATCGGCTACATCACGAGCGTTGCGCGGCTTACGCGGTAGCGGTCGGTAAATTTCTACACGGTCACCAAGCTGAAGCACAGTGTCTGCCTTGGCCAATTTGGCGAATATACCAAAACCGTGGCTGCTTAGGTCTAAGTCGGGGAAGGCTTCTAACAAACGACTGGCTGCAATGGCTTCGCTGACGGTTGAGCCTTCGGCTACATCGACGGTTTCTAGGTATTGTCGTTGCGGTAATGCGTAACAAATAGAGACTTGCATCAGATCTTTTTACGCTGGGCATAGACACGTTTTTCAAATGCTTCGACCATGCCTTTGCATGACACCGTAAATATCGGCGTAGCTACCAGTGATAAGATCATGTTGTTAAACTCAAATTCAATAGAAAAATGAACACGGCAATGCTCGCTGTCAATCACCTCGAAGGTCCATAAGCTTTCCAAAAAACGAAAAGGACCATCTAGCAACCGTACTTCCACCATACGGTCGGGGACAAAGCGGTCAACCGTACGAAATGTTTGCTGCATACCAGAGAAATCAGCGACCAACTCCGCACTAAGCTGGTCGTCTGACACGTCTAATATACGCGCCTTGGCTAACCACGGTAAGAAATCGGGGTATGCCTCTATATCCATCACGACTGAGAAGATTTCGTGGGCTGAACATTGCAGTTCTCGCGTCTCCTCAAAGCAATGCATTAGCCCCTTTTACCTACTTTAGCTTGGCGTTTACTGCGCCGTTTTGCTGAACGACGATGTGCGCCTTTGCTTGCTTCAGTTTCAGTACGCAGTGGATCTAAGCCTGCAAAAGGATTCTTAGAAGCAGTAAAAATAAAACGCACAGGAATACCTGGCAAAGAAAAAGTACGACGGAAATCTTGCTCTAAATAGCGCAAATAGGTGCCTTCAATACGACCAGGGCGGTTGCTGAAGACTTTAAGCGTCGGTGGTGAAGTACTTACTTGAGAGACATACTTCAAGCGTACAGCCGCGCCATTAACCGATGGCGGATGCTGGCGCATTTGTACATGATCCAACCAACGATTCAATTCGCCTGTGTTGATTTTAATGCGATTCTGTTCAGCCGCCTTCACTGCTGCTTTGAGTAGGCCTTTAACCCCCTGCTTCAGCTTGGCACTGGCGCGTTTAACGGGTACATCGGGCAAACCACGCATGCGAAAGTTTAAACGTTCTGCATAATAATCCCATTCGGAATCAGTCAATAAATCACATTTATTAACCACCACCAGCAAAGCGCAACCGGCTTCGCGAGCCAACTGCATCAAGCGCATATCTTGCTCAACAATGCCTTCACCACCATCCAGCAGCATCACTGCCACATCAGAGCGGCGGAACGCTTCCACGGCTTTGACGCGGGCGACAAATTCAATCACATCGGCAATACGCCCATGTTTACGCTGACCAGCGGTATCGATCAAACGAATCACACCATCTAGCCATGGAATATCAGAATCAATCGCATCACGGGTCGTCCCCGCAATGGGACTTACCACCATGCGCTCACGTTTAAGCCACGCGTTAATCAGTGTAGATTTACCCACATTTGGGCGACCAATAACACTGATACACGCCAAAGGCTCGGCGGTATCAGCTACCTTTTTCCATTGCGGTAAGGACGCTTCTAACACCGATTTAAACTGGCTTACGCCAGCGCCGTGCATGGCAGATACAGGATGCGGCTCACCAAGACCCAGCTTATGGAAATCATGCGCTGTGTCAGGGTTTTCTGCTTTATTGACGACCAACAGTAATGGGCGACCACTACGGCGTAATTTATCGCCAATTTGTATATCAATGGGGGTCATGCCTGCATAAGAATCAACGGCAAAGATCACCACATCGGCAATATCCAAAGCGACTTCTACTTGCGCGTCAATAGCCCACTGCATGTCACCATGCGGTGTTTCGCCAATGCCACCTGTATCGACCAGAATCAAACGGCGGTCACCGCATACGCACTCTGTCTCTAGGCGATCTACCGTGACCCCAGGGCGGTCACCCACAATGGCTTTACGCGAGCCCACTAAACGATTGAATAACGTGGATTTACCTACGTTAGGTCGCCCAACAATAGCGACGATTGGAAAACGAGAAACAGCCATCAGTGCACCATATACAAACCACCGAGACTACTGTGATACAGTACGCCATCGAGGGTTACCACGGGTAAACGGTCGAAACGACCAGGGAAGGCGCGACTATCTAACAAGTCGCCATCTTGATTGAGGCGGAATAACTGACCACGGTCATCATGCACCCATAATTGTTTATGCCACAACACAGGACCCATTAATTCACCCTGTGACAACGTCCGGTGCCATAGCAACACACCCGTTTGAATGTCCCACGCTTGTACTTCGCCATGTGTATCGGCAAGGAACAGACGAGAGCCATCGACCGCAGGAGCGGACTTTAATGACACTTTACGGGTCATCAAAGAAGCACCGTCTTCACGACTTAAAATAAACAGATCACCTTGGTAAAAAGGGATCAGTAACACATCAGAAAAGCTGTTGCCATCCATTTTAAGTTTATCCAGCAGCAATGGGGTAGCAGAAGGCACACGCATATTGCTTAACGCTCCAGCGCGGTCATCGAGCAATAATTGTTTGCGCCACAACACATCTCCACTGGCCGCATCCAAAGCTAATGCATCGCCATTACCCAGCACGGTGTAAACGCGACCATCTTTCAACAACGGTGTCGGGCTGATATATAAGCCTAATGTTTCTGGCTTGGCAGAAAACACCCACTGTTTTTTGCCATTTTCAGAAATACGATACAGGTGGTCATCAATCGTCTGTACCACTAAATCATCCCCCACGACAATAGGCGTTCCAGTAAGCCCAGCGGACAACTGAATGCTCCAAACACGTTCCTCTTTCACTGCGTCAAACGCATACAACATACCGCCACTGTCACCGATAACCAGCAGCCCATTTGGCAAAGCCACGCCACCTGAATCTGAATTATCATTCAACGGCGCACGGAACACTTCATGCCCACTCATATTCATCACATGAATGCGGGCATCGTGTCCACCCATGGCAATATGCGCTTCGGGTAGCAAGCCACTCACCAAGGGACGGGCATAACTTTCGGCATCGCGAGGTTTACGGTTATCAACATCGGTTTGCCAGACCACATCAATGGCTTGCTTTTTCACATGGGTGATCTCTTCGTCATGCTTGTTGGCACAAGCGGACATCGCAAGAGCAGCCCCTGCAAGGAGCCAAAATGTTATTCTCATCCTTGTGCCGTAGCCGTTACGCCAAGGGCAGATTCAATTTTTTCTTTCAGGACAGCATCATTGGACGCTGCATCCAATGCTTGACGCAAATATTGTTGCTTGGCATCGTCTTCGCTCACTTGCGCTAACAGATAGAAACGCAGCTGCTCGTATTGCTTCCCGACATGCGCATCCAACAAAGACTTGGCATCGCTGGGTTTACCGTTGTTGATGTAATATTCGGCTAAATCCAAGCGCGCCTGCCAACGGAATGATTTAGCCAAAGCATCGTCATCCATCATAGCGCGGTAATTTTCCACAGGGTTTTCTGCCAAGGCAGCCAATTGCAAACGCGCTAATACAGCATACGCCGTATCACCGTAATCTTTCACCACATCTGCTAGCACAGCCTGTTTCTTGGCTGTTTCTGACTGATTCAAGCCTTGGAAGTATAGACTAGCGGCAGCATCTTTTTGTGAGCTCAGATGCTGCGTCCACAGGCTTCCCGCTGTAATTGCCAGCAAAATCAGCACAATAGCTACGGTAAGCGATTGTTGATGCTTACGCAGCCACGCTTGAAGCTGTGCTGACTGCACGTCACGTTTTAGATCATCCATTTCGGCAGAAAATGCCACATCGCTTGGATCACTGGAGCCGTTTTTTTTGCTATTCACTGATAAAGTCCTTTCCGCATGATTACGTTATTGCCCTTAACTGCATGGTACAGAACACAGGCACAAAGATAAAAGAACTGGGCAAGCTAGGATTCACCACCCTGCTGTCAATCTATCAATCTACCGCATCGCTGACAGGTCGCCAAAAATTCCGCATCACAGGTGGCAAACTGACATCTACCGTTTGCGTATGAGCTTGGCGAATTAACGGCGCATCTTCCATCCAATCCAACACCCGAAAGCCCACCACGCCACTTTGCTGCACACCCATGGCATCGCCACTACCGCGCAGCTCTAAGTCCAGCTCTGCCAACGTCAAACCATCGTGATACTGCACTAAATATTGCAAACGCTGCACCGCCGCTGCCGTAGCATTGGGCGCAGGCATCAACACACAATAGGCCTGCTGATTAGATCGCCCTACCCTACCGCGCAATTGGTGCAGTTGTGCCAAACCATAACAGTCCGCATCCTCAATCACGATTAGCCGCGCTTCTGGCACATTAACCCCGACCTCGACCACCGTGGTTGCCACCAACAGGCGGCAGCGTCCTGCCGTAAAATCAGCCAAAGCTTGATTCTTTTCCGCTGCCTTCATGCGTCCATGCAACGCCTGCACGCCTGCATGAGGGAAGTGCCCACGCAATGCTTCAGCACGTTTCATCACCGACACATCATCGTCATCAATACGCGGCGTAATCCAATAACAATAAGCATTTTGATCCAACAATCGCTGTATGCCAGCAGCCAACGCACCACGCCCCTGGGCAGATAGCACCCGCGTCTCTACTGGCAAACGACCTGCTGGCATGCCGCGCATCACGGTCATCGCCAAATCATCATACAGGCCCAGTGCCAAGGTACGTGGAATCGGCGTGGCACTCATCGCCAGCAGATGAATCGCTCCCCCTTTTTCTGTTAATGCCCAACGCTGCCGCACACCAAAGCGGTGTTGTTCATCGACAATCGCTAAGCCCAAGCGCGAAAACTGCACATCATCGCTCAATAATGCATGGGTTCCAATCAACAAGCGAAGTGTACCTGAATGCAAGCGATTATTGATTTTTTTACGTTCAGATGCACGACTGCTGCCCGTCAATAATGCTACATCCACCCCCAAGGGGGCGAACAATGCCGCCAATGTTTGTTCGTGTTGCACGGCAAGCACCGTTGTTGGAGCCATCAACACCGCTTGATACCCCGCATCCAAACACTGCGCCATAGCCA
>JAUZQP010000023.1 GCA_030950965.1 Mariprofundaceae bacterium | reverse complement strand
AACCATTCGTTGCAAAACTGCTACGCGAATGGCTTGCGGCTGCTCTGACCATTGCGACCAAACGACGTGGCATCCTTTTTGTTCTCGCGTGATGGTAATAAGGTCGGCTTGTTGATGGATGATGCTATTCAGCCGTAAGGCTTGTTGTTGCCAACGATGAAACAGCGAAGTAGGCGTGTAGCCGCTGCGTACTATAGCGGGAAACAGACGATGACGAATGTGATTGCGCCAGAGTGAAGTATCGCAATTGCTGGGATCTTCTAGGGTGGTGATAGCGGCTTGTTGTAGTGCTTGTGTGAGCTCATGTTTGCGTACATGCAGCAAGGGGCGCGCCAGTTGCATGTTGAACATGGAACGGCGGGCACGCATGCCGCAACAGCCTTGAATACCTGCCCCTTGTAGTAAGCGCATGCAGACGGTTTCAGCTTGATCGTCGGCATGGTGGGCGAGGCATAATAAACGGATGGGGTGTTCCGCTGCCAAGGCTGAAAATGCCTGGTAGCGTCCTTGTCGCGCTGCTGCTTCACGGTTGTTAGCTGCTGGCAGTGTTAGACGGTGGTGGAGATAAGGAATGCCCCATGCTTGGGCTTGTTGTTGCAGTGCATGCCCCCATGCCGCTGATTGTGCGTGCCAGCCGTGATCAATATGCCATGCTTGAACAGTATGACCAGCCTGCTTTAAGGCAAGCAATAAAGCGGTGGAATCAATGCCACCAGACCACCCCACTGCAATAGTGTGTTGTGGGCTGATCTGTGCCAATAATGGTGCTAGATCTGACTCGGCAAGCCACCGCTGTGGCAGGTATGGAATCAGGATTTAGGCCAACTGGGTAATAGGTGCTGGCAGATCTCTTCGTAGGCTTCGGAGCCTGTATCCAGCCATTCGTACAGATCTACATCGACACTGGCTAAACGAGGACGACCCACTTTAATTAACAGTACGAATTTTTTGGGCTCTGCACGGAATGAAAAAACAGTGAACTCTAAATGGGGGCCAGGGATGCGAAACCTAGCGAAAATAGGCAGAGCTTCATCTTTATCAACACGAAACTCCTCCATATAAATTCCCGTTCCCATCGAAGAGATCAATTCGCTGACCACCTGCTTGGTGAGTGCGAACCCCGTGTTATAGAGCATCGAAACATTTTGCCCTGCTCCTACTTCGATACGCTCAACACGCACGCCACCCAAAGCCTTGCGCCCAGCTTTATGGTCGCGCCAAGCAATGACTTGACCTGCACCATCATCATGAGAGACACCAGCGTCTGCTTGCACCACCGCAGGTGAAACGGCTATGTCGTAACGGCGATCACCTGGGCGGTTGTAGGCGGCAAAATTCCATTCTCCAATCAAAGTGATACACATGGAAATGGGGTGGATTTCTGCTTTTTCGTATTTTTCTTTCACTTGGCGAAATAATTCGTTTAGTAATTCGCGTAATTCCAAGCCGAATTCAGTTAAGGGGCGCACCAAACCACGCACGGTGCAACCAGAGCCTGATACTTCATCTAAATACAGGTGCGCACTTTTTTTCACCAGTTCAAGGAAGTGAGGCAGTAATTCCTTCTCCAAAAAAACATTGATTTGCTGGTGTGCAAAAGCAATGCCTACCAAATAATCCGACCACGCTACACGCAAACATGCTTGCTTGGTGGACAGTGATGTACCACTATGCAGCGATAAGTCCGCATCGCTGCGGAAATAAATAAGCTCGCCATTTTCCCAGTTTTGAACCAATAAATTATCGGACTCTTTACCGCGCTTTTTCTCGCCCATGCTCGTGCGTTTGTCTAACCATGCTTTTTCAGCCACGCGCCGCGCCCGTTCAACTTTTACATCTTCTTCAAAGACACGGAAAGCATTGAGAATGCGTTCATCAGCCAGCCAAGGCTTCTCCATCTTGGGCGTTTTGCCTGCAATGCGCATAATCAACCAATCAACCAGTAAATTACCTTTACTCTCTTGTAACAGCTTCATTACACCCACGGGGAGGGCTTCAGGTTTTGCTAATAATTGATCAAGTTTTTTAGCATCAAGCACCCATTGCATCCAGATGCCTTGTCCTGTTTGTTCTGCTAAGTCCCATAGCGATAAACGTACCCAGCTGCGCTTTAAAAAGTGTTCACCCATACGGTCTTTTGCCAGTAGGGGCAGCATGCCTGCCTCATGTTTGACATCAACTTTTTCACGCAACTTACGCAGCCTCGGAACCAACTCTGGCTCTAAACCGTAAGCTGTGATGACATAGCGATCATCACCCAATAATGAAGGGTCGGGTTGTCGATTGAGGAATGTGATAGGTGTGACAGGAATAGTCATCAATTCGTAGGCTACAATGCGATTGACTTCGACGGTTCCTTCGACGTTTTCCTTGAGGAATCGGCGCAATGCCCAGTCATACATGCCACCAATAACGCACACCATCAGGTGGTCTGTTTGTCCACCATAAGTATCAGGCAAACTACTGATGCCTTCGCGTAACAAACGTAGGATTAATATGTTCACTGCGGCAATCCACGGCGCGGTATCGGCGCGGTCTTGTCGCCACGACTGCCGCCACATTTTATCCCATGTTTCCAGCAGGGCGACACCACCATTTTTTTCGGCAGCCCAATGATGAAGTAAGTTTTGCGGTATGTGTGGGTAACGTTTGCGAAGGTATTGCACCACTTCACGAGCCGTTGTGTTCATACGGGGTAATTGATGTCCCGATACCCGTGTGCCCTTGATAATATAGCGTTCCATGTATTCATATAGGTTGCGTACGGAGGCAGAAAAAATATTAAGTAGATCATTTTCTAGGGCAAAAGGAAGGTGTTCTCGTGCATCTTCACCAGCGACACGCACTGGCATGCGACGCACATCAATGGTGCATAGCCCTGCTGGAGTATCCCCTCGACTCATGATAGGTCGATACCAGCTCCAGCGGTATTCAAAATAATCAGGGGATAACATCGAGTTGCGACTCCTTCATTGTGCCAAATTGAGCGTGCTAGAAAGCTGTCCGAGCATAGAAAAACGCTACTGCGGAAACACTGGATTTTGACAGCCTCTCTTATGATTTTCGTTAAACACCATAAGTATTCGCCTCAAATCATAAGGAAACCTGCCTCAATCCAGCATCCCCTCGCTACGGTCTCTATTCTAGGACAGCCTCCTAGGGTGCGCCATGGGGTCGCGATTGCATTGCTTCCACGGCGCAGTCACTTTAGCCTTGCCGCCATGACTTTTACTTTGAACCTACCAACTACGCAACGATTGCTAGATCGGATTTTCAACCGTGCGATTATTGCGACTTTATGCGTACTGTGTGTGATGCCGGTCACAAATGCAAATGCACAAGATGATCCACACCAGCCTGTTATTGAGGCTACGCTACCTGCATTGGCAGGCATTGTGCATTGGATTGCACCAGATGCAACCGTGCAGTGTCTTTTGCCTACTGGCACTGACCCTCACCACTTCCATCCTGGTCCTCGCCAAATCGAACGCATACAACAAGCTCAGCTCTTGCTACGTAGCAGTCGCGACGATGTGGCGTGGTTCGGTCACATATCAGTTGCCAAGCTACCAGTGCTCGATGTATGGTCATCAGCACAGCATGGCGCACACGACCATGCTTGGTTGCTACCCGTGGATGTGTATGCCCAAATCCCTCATATCATAACCACCTTGCAGCGTCTGTTGCCACAGCAGATTAGCATCACGGATGAAACAACGTTAATGACGGATATTGCCGCGGTAAGCCAAGGCTGGCAAGCTGTG
>JAUZQP010000225.1 GCA_030950965.1 Mariprofundaceae bacterium | reverse complement strand
AACATAACCCCGCTCAACCATTCAAACCATTGCCATGATCAACACAACGCCCTTTAAATCAATGGTGTATGTTATTCGTGTATTGTGTGTATGTGGGTGCGCGTGGCTTTGTTGGGTTTCGTGGCTTTGTTGGGTTTCGTGGCCTTTTCGGGTTCCGTGGTTGTGTTGGGTTTCGCTTCGCTCTACCCAACCTACGTGCTGATAATTAAGGGAAGTTCTATTTTTACATGTCGTATTTACCCGGAAATTTAGGCAGGATACGATTTATGAATAACTCATGTTGAATTTAAAAACCCGATGAATAGTGGAGATTGAATTGAAAACAGGTGAAAAAGCTCTTGGAGTATTGATTGTGCTGTTGCTGTGTGTGGGTGTTGGTCGTGTGCTATTGGCACCAGCTGAAAAAGATAAAGAATCAGGGAGTATTCCCTTTTATTCTTCAGCTTCAGCTGAGGTTCAGAATCGTGCAGCAGTATTGTATAAAGACCTTAAATGTCGTGATTGCCACCGTCTTTGGGGCGTGAATAATATCATGCAGTTCGTGCCTTCACCGAGTTTGGATGGCGTGGGTTCGTTGCGTGATGAGGCATGGCTCTATGAGTATTTTTCTAGTGAAAACCCACAAGAAATGTTGCCTACACGGTTGAAAAAAGAGTTTAAAATGCCTTCCTACGCGACATTATCAGAGAAAGATAGAAGGTTAATGGCTGCTTACTTTTCATCATTGAAGGTTAAAGACTGGTATCTAGACGAAGTGAAGCGCATGGAGCAGGAAAAATTAACAGGGAAGAAAGCCAATGAATCGTAGAGCAGTGTTAGATGTATATCCATCGTGGGGGCCAAAGTGGCTGCGATTCCTCGCTGGTATGGGCATAGGAATATTGATGTTGCAAACAGGATTGCAAGTATTGGATGTTCGCATTGAATGGTTTCAAGGGTTGGATAAATATAACTTTAATTGGATGCTATGCATGTCGCTGTTGCCTTTTGCGACAGGGATTGTGGTGGGTGCGGTGTATGGTTTTGGTGGTAAGTATTTAGCACATTTTCCACCTTTAGTTTTACTATCGTTGCATTATTATGAAAGTATGTATCATATGTTACCGCTTGGTGCAAAACTTTTGCCGTTGCCTTTTTGGGGTTTTTCGGTGATTTTGATGATGGAGTTTTGTGCTGTCGGTGGTGTAATCGGTGAGCTATGGGCGCGTCGTTATTATGGTTGGGACCCCAAGCAGCCTGAATCGTTTGAGGAACAACATGGAATACAAAAGAACCAGGATCCTACGATAAGCAAATGAAAAAGAAATCTACCACGCCCGCGCAATTGCAACGGCGTAAGAAAGTTGCTGTAGCAACGTTAATTACCTGTATTGCTGCGGCAATGATTGGTGGCTCACTGCATGTGATGAAACTCGGCTCTATGCGTATGGAAGAAATGCGTGCCAAGGCTTCATACAACCTGAGTGACATGAACGATCATATTCGAGCAGCGGGTGAAGAGTTGCATGTACAAGAACGGCATGAAAAAAATGCAAAAAATGTCTATTCCATTGTTGAAGCTCAGGCTTTATTGGATGATGAGAGTCGTACCGAGCTGGCGAAAATGGTGGATATTCCTGCGGGTGATTTCATTATGGGGACGGACTTGCAACGTGCTAATGAGCAAAATAAACCCGCACATCGTGTTCATCTTGATGCCTTCTCTATTGATAAATACCCTGTTACACAGGGGCAATATGCACTTTTTGTGGCTGAAAACCGTTATCGTCCGCCCTTGAATTGGAAGGATGGGTACATTCCTCAAGGGATGGCAAAGCATCCTGTCACCATGGTTTCATGGTACAATGGACGAGCTTATTGTGAGTGGAAAGGCAAACATTTACCGCAAGAATCTCAGTGGGAAAAAGCCGCTCGTGGTACAAAAGGGCAACGTTGGCCATGGGGTGAACACATGAAGGCTGATAGCTTGAATGTTTATTACAAAGTGGGGCATACCACTGCGGTTGATGCATACCCACATGGTGCGAGTCCTTTTGGTGTGATGGATATGTCAGGTAATGTGCAGGAGTGGACAGCAACACAATATGCACCCTACCCTGGGGCAAATGCAAGTAGCTTAGTGTTCCGCCCTAAAAGGCTAGATGTAAGTTATAATGCAGGCAGTGAAGAGAAGGAGCGGATATTTTATTACGTAATGCGTGGCGGTTCTTGGAAGAGTGATCCTTTTTCGGCTGCGACCTATCATCGCAATTATTCCATGCCTAATTACGCTTCAGACTTTTATGGCTTTCGCTGTGCTCAGGAGAAAAAATAATGAAACGATTAACCCTATTTATGTTGATGTTGCTGTGGCCCTTGCAAGCGATGGCTGTTGATAGCTATCGTTTTTTACATGTTACCATTGATACCCCGTGGTTTATTTTTGTTTTCCTGTTTTTTTTGGTGTTTTCCCCCATGATTTTGATGGTGGTGCTGTATTGGAGGTTCGGCGTTGGTTCTAAAGAAGAAGATGAATCATCAGCGGATAAAAAATCATGACGCGATGGTTGTTGCCGATCATGTGCTTGCTCTACTTGGTGAACCCACTGTCTGCGATGGCTGCTGAGGAAGTGGTTCAGGCTCAGCAGGGTGATATTAGTTTGATGCAGCAGTTTGATGATGCTGAGGAGATTGCCCCTGAGCGTGCGATCAGTGAAAAACGTAAGCATCAGATTTTATTTTTTATGGGGGCAAGCTTGCTTTTGCTCTTGCTGCTAACGGGTGGCTTAGGTCTTGCTATGGGGATCTGGGAAAAAGATGTTTTCGTGTGGCATATGCTGAGTGCTGGTCTGACCGTGACCCTCGCTATTACCCATGCTGTGGTTTCGTTTGTGTGGTTTTACCCTAGTTGATGAAGAGGGGCAGTATGGCGATGATTCGTGTTTGGATGATCTTGGTTGCAGTGTTGTTGAGTGCTTGTGGCAGCAGTAGCCCGACTGGTGGTGTTGCCACTGCGAGTGGCAGTACAGCGGTAGTTACAGGAAGCGTGGTTGCTGGAACAGTGAATAATGGCATAGTGACGGCGACGCTGGGAGCTGGTCAATCGCGCACTGCGTTTGTTCATGGTGACAGCTTTCAGCTTACCGTACCGCTGGCATGGCTTGCTTCGCCGTTAGCTTTCAGTGTGACGGGGAATTACCGTGATGAAGTGAGCGGCCAATCAGTATCGTTGCAAAACTCGCCTTTACAATTGCATACCACGGCAAATAGCTTGGCTTCCGCTGGTGGTCATGTGGCGATTACCCCTGATTCAACGCTGATCGCGCTACTGGTGCAGCAAGGTATGACGGATGCCTCTGCCAATCAATTATTTCAGTCGCAGTTTGGTTATACGCCTGTGTTGAATGCCCATCCTTTTGATCCTTATGCAACGATGCCTGCGCAAGCTGCTGGCTTGATGGCGGCAG
>JAUZQP010000224.1 GCA_030950965.1 Mariprofundaceae bacterium | reverse complement strand
TCTGATGCATTTGGTTTTAGCCGTGAGGTAGCCTTGAGTGTTAAAAGGATCATTATTCAAGCCATTGAAAATGGTGAATCCATTGAGCATATTTGCGATAAGGTAGAAGGCGAACTGGAATTTCCCTGAGTCAGCCTAAGGCAACGCGCAATAAATAACTGAGAAATGCTGTCGCGCACGGGTGACTTGTTGAAGCATATAGCCTGAATTATTCACCAATACTGTCGCGCCCTTGCTTGCCCCTTTGTCTGCAACGAATACCCTGCTCGTCGAGCGTATCCATGGGTACGCTGCTCCCGACAAGGCATCCGTTGCAAACAAAGGTTCTACGCAATCATCACGACGATTCATGAATAATTCAGGATAGATTTCTTGACAGCTTCGGTTGCCAAAACTAAGGTCGCCCGCCCATTTTTAGTTGGATATAGATAGGATAAGCATGGTCGATAAAAACCATATTTATTAAGGTGAAATCATGAAGTTGACTGGTGCACAAATTTTTGTTGAGTGTTTGAAACGCGAAGGTGTGGAGCTTATTTTTGGCTACCCTGGTGGTTCTGTGCTTAATATTTACGATGAAATTTTCAAACAGAATCATTTTCAGCATATTTTAGTTCGCCATGAACAGGCTGCTTTACATGCTGCTAATGGTTATGCACGGGTGTCTGGTCGTTGCGGTGTTGCATTGGTCACTTCAGGCCCTGGTGCGACCAATGCGGTAACAGGATTGGCTGACTCTAATATGGATTCGATTCCTACGGTCTGTTTTTCTGGTCAGGCACCTTCGGCATTGATTGGTAATGATGCCTTCCAAGAGGCTGATACCGTTGGCATTACCCGTTCGGTAACCAAACATAATTTTTTAGTGAAAGATGTGCGCGAATTGGCACATGTGATTCGCCAAGCGTTTTATATTGCTACCACAGGTCGCCCAGGCGCGGTGTTGGTGGATATCCCTAAAGATATTACCCAAGATCGTTGCGAGTTCATTTACCCTGAGACGGTGGATATTCGCTCGTACAAACCGACGCGCAAAGGTAATCATCGCCAAATTAAAAAAATCGCCGACAAAATCAGCCAAGCGAAACGCCCTGTTCTTTATACGGGTGGCGGTGTTATTAGTGCGGCGGGTGCTGCCCCCTTACTGACGCAGTTGGTCGATCAACTCAACTTGCCTATCACCAATACATTGATGGGCTTGGGTGGTGTTTCTTGCGACAATCCGCATTTCTTGGGTATGTTGGGCATGCACGGCACGTACGAAGCCAACATGGCAGTGTCACATTGCGATGTCCTGTTTGCTATCGGCGCACGTTTTGATGACCGTGTAACGGCGCGACTTGATGCTTTTGCGCCTGATGCGCATGTCATTCATATTGATGTGGATCCATCATCAATTTCTAAAAACATTCATGCCCATACCTCAGTCGTAGGTGATGTTGCTGTGGTTTTGAAGCAATTACTTAATGAGTTGGCTGAGCATACTAATGATGAAACCGTGGACTTGGCTCCTTGGTGGCATGAGATCGAACAATGGCGCGCTGTAAAATCGTTGGCTTACGATCAAAAACCTGATGAACCCATTAAACCACAACTGGTCATTCAAAGCGTGCATAAAATCACCCACGGTGATGCTATTGTGGCAACGGATGTGGGGCAGCATCAGATGTGGACAGCGCAATTTTATGGCTTTAAGGAGCCGAATCGCTGGTTAACTTCTGGCGGCTTGGGAACCATGGGCTATGGCTTGCCTGCTGCCATGGGAGCGCAGTTGGTCGCCAAGCCTGGCGAGCGTGTGGTGCTATTTTCGGGTGATGCATCGATTCAAATGTGTATTCAGGAACTCTCTACCTTGTACCAATATAAATTACCTGTGGTGGTGATTATTCTCAATAATGGCTACATGGGCATGGTGAGGCAGTGGCAAGAGATGTTCTATGACTCACGTTATTCCCATTCCTATTTTGACTCCTTGCCCGATTTTGTAAAGTTGGCCGACGCCTACGGTGGGCTTGGTTTGCGCGTCGATGACTTGAGTGAATTGGATGCCACTTTGCAGCAAGCTTTTGACGAAACAAAACGTTTTGTACTGGTTGATGTTCATGTGGCAAAAACAGAAAATGTGTATCCGATGGTGCCTGCTGGTGCTGCCTTGTATGAAATGAAATTGGGTAAGGAGGAACGCTGATGCGTCATACCATTATGGTGATGGTGGAAAATGATGCGGGAGTACTTACTCGCGTCGCAGGTCTGTTTTCTGCCCGTGGTTACAATATTGAAAGTTTGAACGTTGCACCTACATTAGACCCTGAAGTGAGTCGAATGACTTTGGTGACGCGTGGTAACGATCAAGTAATTGAGCAGATCAAGAAGCAATTAAATAAATTAATTCCTGTAATAAAAACGGATGATCTCATTCATTCCAGCCATTTAGAGCGTGAAATGCTCCTCATTAAAGTGAAAGCAGAGAATGAGTCCCGCGCTGAAGTGTTGCGCATGGCAGATGTGTTCCGTGCAAAAATCGTCGATGTGTCGGTATCAAGCTATACGATGGAGCTCACTGGTCGGGCACAAAAACTAGATGGTTTTGTGGAAATGCTGCACCCCATGGGCATTATTGAACTGACCCGTACTGGTCCCGTTGGGATGAGTCGAGGGCAAAAAGCCTTTACGTTGGAAGATTAGGAATAACTATGCCAAGTTTTGATATTGTGTGTGAAATGGATAAGCACGAGTTGCAAAACGCTGTGGATCAAGCACAGCGTGAAATTACCACCCGTTATGATTTTAAAGGCTCCGATGCCTCATTGGAATTAGTCGATGGTGACCTCCAGCTAGAAGCGGATGATGTGAATCGTTTACATGCGATGGCAGAAATTTTCCGCGCTAAAATGGTGCGTCGTGGACTGGAACCCAAAAG
>JAUZQP010000223.1 GCA_030950965.1 Mariprofundaceae bacterium | reverse complement strand
AAAAGTAGCAGAAGCCGCCCTCTCTTATGTGAAAAATGGTACAATTGTAGGTGTTGGCACGGGCTCTACTGCCAATAAATTTATCGATGCACTGGCCACACGTAAGGATGATATTATCGGTGCGGTTGCCAGTTCCGAAGCCACCGCAGCACGCTTACGCAGCCACGGTATTGCCGTATTGGATCTTAACGAAGCTTTGCAGCAAGTAGAAGAATTATCCGTTTACATTGATGGTGCAGATGAGTTTGACCACGACAATAACCTCACCAAAGGGGGCGGCGGTGCATTAACGCGGGAAAAAATTGTTGCCTGTGCCTCCGCCCGTTTTATTTGCATCGTGGACAAAAGCAAACAAGTCGAACACTTGGGTGCGTTTCCACTGCCGATTGAAGTCATTCCGATGGCTGAAACCTATGTTGCATCCATTGCCCGCAGCTTAGGCGGTCGCCCCGTAAAACGTGAAGGCTTCACCACGGATAACGGTAATATTATTTTAGATGTGCATGATATGGTCATCACCGATGCTCCAGCCTTAGAAGAACGTTTGAACCATGTGCCTGGCGTAGTGACATGCGGTGTTTTCTCTCGATTCAGTCGTAAAGGTGATGTAGTATTAATGGGAACACCTGATGGTGTCGAAGTGATTGAGTGATTGTTCATGCAACTGGTTGATTTTGACTTTACGCTGCCTGAATCGCTGATCGCCGATCATCCGCTAGCAGAGCGCGATGCTTCGCGTTTATTACGTTTGGATGGTGATACCCTGATCGATAGCAGCATGCGCGACATCGTGCAGCAAGTACAAGCGGGTGATCTGTGGGTGATTAATAACACACGGGTCATCCCTGCGCGTTTGCTGGGGCATAAAACCAGTGGTGGTCAGGTGGAGATTCTATTACTGGAATCCTTAGGCGAAGACCGTTGGATGGCTTGGGGAAAGGCTAACAAGCCGCTGCAAGTAGGTACAGAAGTTCATATTGCAGATGGTTTTAACCTTCAAGTGGTGGAAAAACATGGCCGAGAATTACTCGTGCAGTTACAATCCGAGAATGCTACAGCAGCCATTGCAGCACATGGTCACATGCCATTGCCGCCCTACATCCGTCGCCCCGATGAGGCGGCGGATCAAGAGCGCTATCAAACCGTATTTGCCCGCCACGATGGTGCTGTTGCTGCACCGACAGCGGGTTTACACTTCACCCCATCGCTCATGGAAGCGATGGAACAAGCAGGGGCACGTTTCATCGAGGTCACTTTGCACGTCGGTGCTGGCACGTTTCAGCCCGTGCAGGTAGATAACATTCTTGACCATCAGATGCATGAAGAAGCCTACAGTATCGAACCTGAAGCAGCCGCAGCGATCAACCAAGCACGGCAAGAGGGGCGGCGCGTTGTGGCTGTTGGCACGACCAGTTTACGTTGCCTCGAATCGGCAGCCGTCGATGGTCACGTCAGCGCAGGGAATGGTCGCAGTCGTCTGTTTATTTACCCAGGCTACCAGCTCCAGATCATCGATGCCTTGCTGACCAACTTCCATCTACCACGTTCAACCTTGCTGATGCTAGTGTCAGCGTTCCGTGGTAGTGATACCATTCGCCGTGCTTATGCGCATGCTATCGCACAGCAGTATCGATTCTTCTCTTATGGCGATGCCATGTTTTGCGAACGGATGAGGTAACCATGAAACGACCATACACATTAATCATCACCCTATTATTGTTGACCGCTTGTAACCAGCCGACTGAAAAAACAGCAACCCCTGCGGTCACTCATGCTACACAGCCACCAGTAACCGAAACACCTGTAGCAGGTGCGGTCGCAAAAGTCGGCAATCATATCTTCACCGAAGCGGATATTGATGCGGAATTCCTACGCATGCCCGACCAAGTACGCGCATTAAGGCAACAGTCCTCTATGCGTAAAAATATATTGCAAAACATCATCACCCGTTACACCCTGTTGGAGCAAGCAAAACAACTGGGGGTTAACGATGATCCCGTGGTTAAAGCGCGCATTGAAAGCACTGTTTCTAGTATGTTGATTCAAGCCTTGAATGAAAAAATGCGCGCCAAGCTGAACCCGAAAGAAGAGGATGTTCGCCAATACTACGCACAACATCAAGCGCAATTTCAAGTGCCTGCACGTTGGCATATCAGTCATATTTTACTCAAAGATGCAGCCACGGCAAACAGCGTATTAAAAGAGCTACACGAAGGTAAAGATTTTGCGACAATGGCAAAAAAAGTATCGCAAGATCCAGCCAGTCGCCAGCGTGGCGGTGAGCTAGCACCATTCAATCATGGTCAAATGGGCCCCGAGATTGAACAAGCAGTACAACAATTGAGTGCCGATCAACCGCTTTCTGGCGTAGTGAAAACGCGCCTTGGCTTTCACATTATTCGCTGGATGGGCGATCAACCTGCGGGGGTGCGTTCCTTTGAAGAGATGAAAGTACAGTTGACAACACAGTTACAACAGCAATATTTTCGTGATTGGGTAGCACAAGCTAAACAAGAGGCACAGGTTGAAATACTAAGCCCAGCCTACCGCTTGCCCGATGTCCGCTCCCCCATTTATCCCCCCATTCCGCAGCAAGGAGGCTGATATGAGTCGTTCCCAAACCAATCCCAAAGCCGAGATTGATGATCATCTTGCCAACCGTTGGAGCTCTCGTGCTTTTGATCCACGCCGCCCTATAGAGCGCGAACGCTTACTGTCCTGCCTCGAAGCAGCGCGCTGGGCCCCCAGTTGCTTTGGTGATGAACCGTGGCGTTTTATCGTTGCAGATCGCTTCTCCGAAGATGAATTAGACAATTGGAAAAACCTGCTTGATTGCCTTACGCCGAAAAATCGAGAATGGGCGCAACATGCACCCGTGCTCATTATGGTCTGTGCCAGCACCCACTTTCGTCAAAATGACAAGCCCAACCGCTGGGGTGAATACGACACAGGTCAATCCGCACTTTCATTATGCATACAAGCCACATCATTAGGGCTGAGTAGCCATCAAATGGGTGGTTTCGATGAGGACATGGCACGCGGACATTGGGGAATCCCTAAAGAGGTACAACCCATGAGTATCATTGCCTTGGGTTACATGGGGGATGACTCAGTCTTACCTGATACACTGCGAGAAGTCGAAAGCGCACCACGCAGCCGTCGCCCTATGAGCAGTCTTATTTTCTCAGACCGCTGGCGCACACCGTACTTCCGTCAAGAAGACTAAATCCACACGAATACGCCATGAACGAATGGTAAATCACCATTCGATGTAAGAGTAGATCTCTCGGAACGGTCATGAAGGAGAACTTTTAAAGTAACGAGCCACTTGCAAGTCATCCATCCAGATTTTTGCAAGTGGCTCTAACCTGAATTATTCATAAATCGTCGTGATGATTGCGTAATACTTTTTTGGAATGGCTTACTGGGAGTATGGAAAAAATAAAAATGGCTAACGAATAATAACTAAAGGGGAGGTATAAAAATGGAGGGGATGAGTGTTCCAGTGGCCCTACGCAAAGCGCGTAAGGCTGTTTCTGCTGGGGAATATGAGGAGGCTGCGCTAGTATATACGGTATTAATGGCGCGTGATGATATAGGGGACCTTTTTGATATACGGATTCGCCATGCTTATTGCGTAGAAAAAACAGGACATGCCAATCAGGCGGTAGCCCTGTATAAAGGGATTGGAAAACTCTACAGAGAGGCTGGTGAAACAGGTGCTGCTGAGAGTATTGATAAAACCGTTGAGTCGCTTGAAAAAAGAATAAGGGATGAACAAGCAGAAGCCAGAGCCGAAGTGGAAAGGGTTAAAGCCGAGGCCGAGAAAATCAAGGCTCAAAAGATTAGAGAAGCGAAGGCTGAGGCGGAAAGGATTCAGGCTGAGGCAGAAAGAATCAAGGCTGAAAAGGTTCGGAAAGCTAAAGCGGAGATTGAACGACT
>JAUZQP010000222.1 GCA_030950965.1 Mariprofundaceae bacterium | reverse complement strand
TCGGACTCCAAGGTGAATAGTGCCTGCCCTGCAAACGGTGCTTCAAAACTGAACTCCACCGCATCGCCTGCGTTCGCTTCGCTGTGTGAGGCATGCAAACGTAATTGATCGGGCGCAGGTGGTTTATTGCCATCTTTACTTGCTTCACTCCAATACCACGGATAGCCAACCGTCACAGGAAGATCGGCAATCTGCCCATCAGCCATCGTGGCGCGAACGATGTATTCGCCCCACTCCTCGGTCAGCGGTAATTTGGCTGTAAAATGTCCTTTTTTCAGGTTCGCGCCGCCTTCTGTTCCCGTCGGCATGAGTAGGCGTTCGGCGTGCCATTCATCGCGGCCAGTTTCAGGGTTCCAGCTATAATTCCAATTAAAATAGACCTGCCACAACGACAGTTTTACCCTGCTTTGAGCCGACACAGCTTTGCCCTCAGGGTTGAACGTACGCCCTTCAACATGAACGACACCATGATCATGACTGATCGCATGCAAACCCAATATCTGTGCTTGAGCAGCGACCAACATACTTTGTTCGCGGTGCGTCATGCGACCACTGCCTGCTTCGTTCACATCCACCCGCGCGGTCAGCTTCATCACCGTGGGGAAGGATGCGCTAAGCTGTTTCGTCATCGCGCTGATGCTGGCGCGCCCATAGGCATCCAGCGTACCCATGCTGGGCGGTAGCATGATGGCAGCTTTTTTATGTAGTTGGTATGTGCCCGTGGAAAAATCCGCATGGTTAGGGATAGTGTACCAAGCAGGCTGTAGCGAAAATCGTGCTTGATACTGACCACCATCCACAGCAGGGCCGAATAAATACCGCGCATCCAGATCAAAGTCCGCGCTATGTTCGGCCACCACCCACGGTTGCTTTGTCTCTACCTTGAGGGCGATGCGTTCAGGCATGAATTCCTCGACGAAAAAGCCCATCGTGCCGAGCTGTTTCTTGCCACTGCTCACGATGACTTGGTATTTCCCCGTGGTGGCATAATCATTCAACCGCAGTTGTAGCGCGCTCATGCCAAAGGTGGAGCTGCGTACGCTGACTTCACGCAACACTTGCTGGCGTGGGGTGAGGATCTTCCACTGCAACGGCACAGATTTTGCTGCTTGATGCGCACCCGTCCATGTAATCGCAGCTAAATCGACGGTTTCGCCAGGGCGGTAGACACCACGCGAACTATAAACGTAACTTTCTAAGGCGGTGTGCTGACTATCATAGGGGCGCAGCTGTTTGGCATCGCCATTGTCCAGCGCAACATCGGAAAAACGCAGGTAGGATAAGTCATCATCGGTAGAAAGAATCAGCGCGTAAGGTTTTTTCTTTTGCTTCATCACGCCTTGAAGCACGCATGCGCCTGTTGCATCGCTGATACAGCTTGCAATTTCAAAGTTGTTATAACTCATCACGCGCACTTGCACGCCTGTTTTTTTGGTGAAGTCACGCGCCGAGCGTGTCCAGACGTGTAGATCCTGATCGCTTTTCTTGGCAATGGCAGCCAAGTCGGTCACCACGATGAGTGAAGAGTCCATCGCATGTTCCATATGTTTTTTGCCACGCAATTGAAACAGATTAACTTCATATACGCCCTTACCAGCATCTTTTAATGCTGATAAATCAACGGCAGAGCGTTGGCTTTTATCCTGCTTCATGGTGAGTTTTACGTCTTTGGTTAACACTGCTTCGGCGACTTCTGCTGAGGTATAGCGCCCATTGTTTTGGCTCATCCAAAACACCAGGTTTTGTGGTGGCACACGCAGGACTTTAATGCGCGCATGATCGACGTTGCGGTATTCAAAGGGCAGCTCTACCCCATCCATACGTGGTAAGTAACGTGCCTTGCTAAGAAAGCTCATGTTTGATTTGAACGACGGTGTGGTGATGGTAACTGTTTTGTCTTTCCTTAACCACGCATGCTGATTGTCCCCTAAGCCTGTGCGAAAATGCATGCTGTAACGGGTCGCAGGCTCAAACGTTCCAATCAGACGAAATGACTCTGGCGAAGGGATGATTTGCACGTCCACATGCGGTGTAATTTGGATGAATGACGCGATGGCATCAGGGTTAACACGACTTTTCCAGTGCGCGCTGTAATCCATACCTTTGCCCTTCAAGCGGTAGTTGACATCAAGGCTAAAAAAACGACTTCCCTCAACAGGCTCGATGCTCGAAATGGACAGGTCAGGATCCGAAGGGTGGTGGGTCGATAGTTGCGTTGTACTACTCGCCGATGCCATGGGGATGGCGAGCGCGCACAACATAAAAGAGAAAGTCATGAACGTTAAAACAGATCTGGATAAAGCCATTAAGCAAACAGGTATATTGATACAGCGCATCATGCACCCCCTCAAAATTATTCCCCCATTCCCCTTACTTCCCCTCTGCGGTGTTGAAAATGCTCATTTACCAGAGCGTAAACTGTGCACTTTCGCTTTGCTGATAAAAAAAATAAGAGGACAGGTGAACGGTGACTAAAATATAAGGTAACTCGCAATAAATAATCTACCAAAATCGCGCAGGTTTTTTGTTCAGCATCAAGGCGCAAAAAGCAAAGCATAGCTCGCTATGTAAGCTTTTTTGCAACGCCGATGCTGGGCAAAAAGACAAGCTAGTTTGGTAGATTGTTTGTTGCGAGTTACCTAAGTAGGTGGGCATAAGTCTTTTAACATTTTATCGCAGGATATTTCGCGAGATTCAAGGCATAAAAAACGACGTATAGCACTGCTATATAAGTCTTTTTGTAACGCAGAAGCTCGCGGAATAGACAAGAAGAAAATGTTAAAAGACTTATGGTCAGCTACTTATAGGCAGCAACGGTAACATCTCGCCACTGACAAGCCAATACGCTCATACTTTGCCTGCCTGCTGATGTCTGTTTTTAGTATTTGACCTTGCCGATGTTTTCGGGATAATAGCACGCATGTTTTCTACGAACCTTTTACCACCTTCTTTTTCACTGGAATTACTATTCTGGTGCGATGGCTCGTGTATATGTTCGGGATGTTAAACATCCTTTAATTTTCACGAGCCGCGATTTATTCGCGGCTTTTTTTTGTGTTTCGTATAACGGTTACTGAGCCTCGCGCTGTTATACACGATGATGCGATCCGACAGGGTTGGTGCAGAGGCTGGGAGAGTGTGATGAGCGAACGTTTATATATTTTTGATACGACATTGCGTGACGGTGAACAATCACCTGGTTGCTCGATGGATATGGATGAAAAAATCCGTATGGCGCATGGTTTAGCTGGACTGGGTGTGGATATTATTGAAGCGGGATTCCCCGTCGCTTCGCCTGGTGATTTCGAGGCGGTGCATCGCATTGCCAGCGAAGTGCAAGGGCCGCGCATTGCAGGTTTGGCGCGGGCGTTGCGTGGCGATATTGAAGCGGCAGCTAAGGCGATTGCACCAGCGGGTGATCGTGGACGCATTCACACCTTTATTGCGACCAGCCCTATCCACATGCAAGCAAAATTGCGCATGGATGAAGATGCGGTGTTAGCACAGGCGGTGAAGTCGGTGAAGTTGGCGCGCTCCTTGGCGGCTGAGGTGGAGTTCTCGGCGGAAGATGCTGGGCGCTCTGACATGGACTTTTTGTGCCGCATCGTGGAAGCCACCATTGCTGCGGGTGCGCGGGTGATTAACATCCCTGATACCGTGGGTTATATGACGCCCGATGAATTTGGCGCACGTATTCGTATGTTGCGCGAGCGTGTTCCCAATGCCGATCAGGCAATTTTTTCGGTGCATTGTCATAATGATTTGGGCTTGGCTGTAGCTAATTCATTGGCGGCCATTGAAAATGGTGCGCGCCAAGTCGAGTGCACCATGAATGGTTTGGGCGAGCGTGCAGGCAATGCCGCACTGGAAGAAATCGTCATGATTTTGAAGACACGCAGCGACCGTTATGCCATTGAAACAGGTATTCATACCGAGAAAATCGTACCGATGTCCAAAATGACCAGTCAGATTACAGGTATGCCTGTGCAGGCGAATAAGTCGATTGTCGGGGCGAATGCCTTTGCTCACGAGTCGGGTATTCATCAAGATGGCGTGTTGAAGCATAAGCAAACCTACGAGATTATGACCCCTGCTTCGGTGGGTTGGATGACCAACCGCATGGTGTTGGGTAAACATTCCGGTCGTGCTGCGTTAAAAGACCGTTACGAACAACTGGACATGCCCATCGAAGGTGAGCACTTAGAGAAGGTATTTGCCCGCTTCAAAGCATTGGGCGATAAAAAGAAAGAGGTCTTTGATGAAGACTTGGTGGCGATTTTTAGCGATGATGGCGAAGCGATTGATGAGCATATCCGCTTAATGAACCTGCATGTAGCATCAGGAACGCGAGATACCCCCGTGGCAATCGTGGAGCTGGAAATCAATGGCGCATGCCATAGCGCAACCTGCGAGGGGGATGGCCCTGTTGATGCGGCTTTTAAGGCGATCAAGTCCTTGGTTGAACCCAAGGGACGTTTGTTGCTGTACTCGGTCAACGCGATTACTTCGGGAACGGATGCGCAGGGCGAAGTGACCGTGCGTTTGCAAAGTGGCGATAAAATTGTCAACGGTCAAGGCGCGGATACCGATATTATTGTCGCTTCAGCTCAGGCGTTGATTGAAGCATTGAACCGCCTGCCCAACATGCATGCCAAGGCGGTTCACGCCCAATATTCTGGCGTGTGAAGCATGGCAGAGCTTGCCTTGCGTTGACTAAGCCATAATATCCAGCACTTGACTGCACAATGGGGGATAACCAATGACGCTTGATGAGTTGAAAAAAATGATTGCTGAGGGTAAGTTGATTCGTGATGCCGATTTGTCGGGGGTGGATTTTTCCACTCAAGATATATCAGGCGCGAAGATGCAGAGCTGCAGTTTCTCGGGCTGTATGATGCGTGATGCTGATTTGCATGATGCTTCTTTGGTTGAATGTGATTTCAGTAAGGCGGATTTGCGCGGTGCTAATCTAATGGGCTGCGATTTGTATGGTGCTGATTTTACAGGTGCGCGCATGCGTCGCTCAAATTTAACGAACTCCAATCGCATCGGTGCTAAAATTCAGCAATGGGCTTTGAAGGGCGCGTATATCGCAGGCCCTACGGCCTACGTCGATTGATGGGCAAAGTAACCACCATGCGCGGTGTGTTTCCGCTGCATGAAGACAAAAGTTATACCAGCGAAAGTGAATGGGTGATCCTTAAACTACTCTGCCGCCCATTGAATCAATTGGATCAAACGTATGCTGCTGAGCTCTCTGCTGCCAGTGGTGGTCAAATTAGCGAGGCTCGCTGTGATGAGCTCATTCGCATTGTACGCATCAGCCGTTTGCCTGGCTTGGGTACATGGATGGCGCGATTGTTGGCAGAAATCAACCTTGATGTCGATCAAGTCATGGACGATGATGCCACCGTGATGATGGAGGCAGTAAATCAGCGTGCGGGTTACCCTATTTGTAAGGAAGCCACCTGCCATGCTTTTGCCAATTTGCAACAGCAGTGGGCAGTAACGAATGAACCAGTGAGCGAATGAAACGATATGTAATTACAGGTGGAGCGGGCTTTATTGGTAGCAATATTGCTGCCACTTTGCTGCGTCAATCCGACACTGATGTGGTGATTGTGGATGACTTTTCTTCGGGTGATTGGCGTAATCTGATTCCCTTGGATTGTGAAGTGCGTGCTGCCGATTGCGATGATCCGCACTTGCTGGCGGAAATTGCGGCGGGTGAATACCACGGTGTGTTCCACGAAGCTGCTATTACCGACACCACCGTGATGGATCAACGGCGCATGGTGGAGGTGAATACCAATGCCTTCAAATCTTTGCTCGAAGCAACGGCAGCTTCTTCCACACGTTTGGTTTATGCTTCATCAGCAGGGACTTACGGGAATTCTGCTGCGCCGAATGCGATTGGTCGTGGTGAACAACCAGAGAATATTTACGGTTTCTCTAAATTAGCGATGGATCGTATCGCTTCGCGTTTTTATGCTCGTCATCATGGTGGTATCGTTGGTTTACGCTACTTTAATGTGTATGGCCCAGGCGAACATCACAAGCATGAACGTAATGGAAACAACACGGCTTCGATGATGTTGCAATTATACATGAAGGCAAAAGCTGGCGAGCAGCTGCGCTTATTTAAGTATGGCGAGCAACAACGTGATTTTGTTTATATTCGTGATGTGATTGATGCAAACCTTGAAGCCATGAATGGCACACTTTCGGGTGTCTGTAATGTGGGCTCAGGTCGAGCACGCTGCTTTAACGATGCCGTAACAATTTTAGGCGATGCATTGGGGCAATCGTTTGATGTGGAATACTTTGATAATCCCTTTTCTTTTTATCAAATGCACACCGAAGCGGATTTAAGCGAAACACAACGCATCCTCGACTGGCAACCAACATGTACCCTAGAAACAGGGATGCGTGATTATATTCAACGGCTTGAGTTAGGGCAGCGCGGCCCATTGGATGGAGTGCATGATTAAACTACAAAAAACAGGCCTTAACATGTTGATGATACTCGTGTTATTGGGCTTGATGACGGCATGTCATAGCCGTGTCATTCAGCAGGGAAATGTACTCAAAGAGGATAATGTCGAGCAAATCAAGGTGGGTGATTCACGCTTCCGTGTCGAAACCATGATGGGTTCTGCCGCGTTGAAGGACAGCTTGCACCCTAGGCATGTCTATTATATTGAACAATACGAAAATCCAGAAACGGATGAGGCGTTTATTCGTCGTGTCGATATTGTTTATGATAAAGCGTTGCGGGTATTGTCGATTGAGCGTACAGGTATGAAGCCGAAGCAAGATGCTGCTGCACAAACCGAAGGGGATAATCATGGCTAGAGTACCTGGGCAAGCTTCTTTTATAGGCTTAGTCATCAGTAGCTTTTGGACTGTTTTTATGCTGTTGGTGATGATCGGTGGTCATCTATTGATGGTGTTGTGGGCATGGGAAGTTTTCTTTGAAAACGCTAGTATACAAGAGTTAGCTGAATTAACCCATACACCCTCGGATGTATTGTTCGGGGTTATGGCCATGGCTGTAGTATCTGATTTTTGGGCGTTCTTTGGTTCAAAGAAAAAAGTTGAAGGTGACATTGAGCGGGCAAGAAAACGCCATTAACGCGCATGGGGTTGAACCATGCACGTTAATTTTTCAGATCACACAAGCAGATTAAACGTAATCAGGTAACTCGCAATAAATAACCCACCAAACTTGCTTGTCTTTTTGCCCTGCATCGGCGTTGCAAAAAAGCTTACATAACGAGCTATACTTCGCTTTTTGCGCCTTAATGCCGAACAAAAATCCTGCGCGATTTTGGTAGATTATTTATTGCGAGTTACCTCATTCCACCCCCTCTGTTTTTTCGCCATCAAGGCGAAAGCGCGCAGTTTACGCTTGGGTAAATGAGCACTTTCAACGCAGATGGTGGGAAAACCAGTGGGGGGTGTGAATGGTTACGATTAAACACCATTGCGTAGCCGCTGAATAAGCTGTTCGGGGAAGCCGTGGATAATCATATCTGGGATGGTTTGTTGGATCGGGTAGTTGATGCGGTGGTTTTCAACGCGCTGTTGGGCTGGGTATAATACAGCAAATGCGGCGCGTGGATCACCACCGCGTGGTTGGCCAACTGAGCCAGGGCAGATGAGATAGCTATGCCCAATGTCTGATAATTCAACGATGCCTTGTTCACTGAACTTTTTAGGAACACCACCACGCTCCATACTGTACACCGCTTGAATATGGCAATGCCCATGAATACAAAAACTAAACCCCTCATCCAGCAACCATTGTAAATTATTTTCTGCTGTTCGATCATAAACGTAGGCATTAAAAAACGTCTGATCCACAGGTGAACCATGTACTGCCAGCCATGGGCGATTGAGTATGCGGGTGGGTAAGTTAGCGAGGTATTGGCGCTGTTGATTGCTAAGGTGCTGCTGACTCCATGAGGCCACCCATGTTGAGGATATGCTCATCGTGCGTACCTTCTCTTGGCTGCCAATGGCATGATCGTGATTGCCGCGAATGGTGAATGCGTTGATGGACTGCAACAAATCAATACATTGCGCGGGATGAGGACCATACCCCACCACATCACCCAAGACACAGATGCGCTTGATTCCCCATGTTCGCGTATGCTCCAGCACTGCCTCGAGGGCTGGTAAGTTGGCGTGAACATCGCCAAGCAGCAGTATGGGGTCATCGTCATCAAAGAACAGACCAAAGGATTCTGCATCCCAATGGTTCGCCGTTAATCCACGTTGAGCGGGTTCTACGCGATGAATCAACGCCATTCGAAAGGCATCGGCAGCTTCCTGAATCGTCCCCGCAGGGAAGAACATACCCTTAATCTGTTCGGCTATCACCTGGGGTGCATCAATACCCGAGCCTTTTTCAAAGTGGCTATCCAGCATGCGGCGAACTTCAGTCCCCAGTTGCGCCGTGCTCTCGCTATTAAACCAGCCCTTGCTGTAGCGGCGAAACCACCCAGCAATCAGCGCGCTGAACGCGTGGAAGTGATCCCAGCTGAAAATATCATCATCAAGGTAATACAGTTGGTCGCCATCCAGACCGAAGTTGGACAGCCCTTCATCCAGTCGATCCTTCCCTTGTGCGGCATGATGCAGGTATTTGTCGCACACTTGAATAATCCAAGGCATGGCAATAGCGGGCTGTAAATCTTTGTTTTCAAACAACTGGTGGAACAAACTGAGGCGAATAGTGATGTTGCCTGCAAACCACTTCTCGTCATCTTGTAGTAAAAACCAACTGCGCGAAGGGTGGTACAATCCAATGGTTTGTTCTTTTTTAATACGGTGTTCCACCCATTTAGTGGCAATCCGTCCATCGGTGAATGACATGTGCTGTTGAAGCTTAATGACGTGTTGATCACCGACATACATGCAGGTGGTCGATTTACCAATAAAATCACCATCGCGCCCCAATTCCTGCCGTTCTTGTTTGAGTAGTTTTAATGTTTCATCTTCGGTAATAGCAGACTCGCCGATTGAGCCGACCATGATGAGTGGGCTGTTTAAATCAAGCTGCGAGGCCTTGTTAAGTTCGTTACTGGTGAGAAGATTGCTTTTCATCGTCAGGAGGCTAAGGTTTCTGCACTGCTTTTTGAAGAATTGTTTTTTTTTAAGGCTTGGGTAAGTAAGGTCTGAGGGGGCTCTGTGAACGGTTGGTATAATGGCTGATAGAGAATTAATAAGTTTTAAGCACTTTGGCTTGTTTCGAAAGACGGTAGCTATGAAGCGAACGGGAGTGTTGGTATATATTACGCACTTAGGGTTTGCTGGTCGCATTCCCTTTACCAAGGGTCAACTGGTGAATTCGCTTGACCCTATACAATTAAAGCATTTCTTTACCTCCGCGATGCAAGAATCATATTGGGAAGGTCAACCACAGACGCTCGAAGAAGGGCAAGATACTGTAGCTGTGTTAGCAGGTTTGCTGGAGCCGCTGGAGTGGAATGAGCCCTTTTGTCACGGTTTGTCACACATGCTATGTAAACTCCCCATCGTAGAAGTTAAAGCCATACCTGTACAGTTTGAAGACTACCACCTTGAAATTTGCGCTGGTCTGCTTCACCGTCAAGCATTAGCATCAAGTTTATTTAAGCCGCAGCAGTTTTTGGATAACGTCAGCAATAGCAAGACATTAAAGGCACGCCTTAAAATCATGCTTTTAGCCTATGTTAGTGGGCTGATGAATGCAAAGAAAGAAGACCAACGTCAAACTAAAAAAAACAAGACTTCAGGACGCGGCAAGTCGAGTCTTGCGAATAGAATTCTCCAACGTATTAAAGGAATAGGATCATAATTATGGCTAGGAAGGAAATCGCTAAAATTCTTATTACTGGTCCTTTTAATGCGGGTAAAACGACATTAATTCGTCACATCAGCGATGAACAATCATCGGGTAAAGATGTGCAGGCGACTGATGCACTGGCTCAGTTCAAGGGCATGACCACCGTCGGGCTGGACTTCGGTATCTTACATGTGGATGACACACTGGATGTTCATCTTTTTGGTACGCCAGGGCAATCACGTTTCAACTTTATGTGGCGTATTTTATCCAAGGGCGCATTAGGAACCATCTTTCTCATTGATTCGAGCAGTCAACGTGCGATTGATGAAGGTAAGGGTATGTTCCAATATTATCGCGAACGTTCGGATGATCCAATTATTATTGGCGCAACCAAGCGCGATGAGCCCGGTGCTAAAGCCATTGATGTGCTGGTGCAGGAGCTGAATGTCGGTGATACGACGGTAATCCCCTGTGATCCGCGCAAGGTGGAGGATTCCAAAACCTTGGTATTATCGCTATTGCAGGCGATTATTGATGCACAAACAGGTGGCGTTGCAGACGATGATGATTACGATGATTTGATGGATCTTGAATAGCTTAGGAACGGGAATTTAATAACTTGTGCACTTTAAGCGTAATCATTCACACCCCCTCTGTTTTTTCGCCATCAAGGCGAAAGCGCGCAGTTTAGGTAACGCGCAATAAATAATCTACCAAAATCGCGCTGAATAAAAAACCTTCGCTTAACATGCACAAGTTATTAAATTTCCGTTCCTTATTTGCTATTCCGCGCCAGCTTTTTTAGCGTGCGCGCCCTTTTCCTGCTGGTGATGAATTGCCACAGATGAATCTAAAATGCAAACGGACAGGTTCAGCCTGTTCGTTTGCTACGTTATAAGTGAGGTGATTTATGGCTTTTGTTGTAACCCAATTGTGTAAAGACTGCGTCGATACAGCGTGTGTCGCGGTATGTCCTGTGGATTGTTTTTATCAACCAACAGAAATCACGGAAGGCACGCCAAATATGTTGCTCATTTCGCCTGATGAGTGCATTGATTGCGCTGTTTGCGAACCAGAATGTCCTTGGGAAGCCATTTACCCCGAAGAAGATGTACCTGATGTATTCGCCGATGATATTGCATTGAATGAACAATGTGACAGCAAACGTGATGGCTACGAACTGGCCGAAGTCAAAGAACAGGAAACGCCTTCAGCCGAAGCCATTGCCCAAAACAAGGCGAAGTACGGCCTGTAAAGCCATTCATGGTGATACAAGACGAACGCCCAGCTATTACAGGTATGGCGCATGATGATCTGCTGCGCTTATGTGAGCAGGCAGGTGTGAAAGTACGGCATGTTGATACCTTAAAAGCTTGGGTGTTTCGTCGTGGCGAGCGTGATATTTCGCGTATGGTTGAATTACCGCAACATTTTCAGCAATGGTTGAGCGAGCATGTGAGTTGGCCTGAACTTAGCGTCAATCGCTGGCAGCAAGACGATGATGGCACGCAAAAAATGCTACTCGGTCTGCCCTTAGGTGGCGAGGTCGAGTCCGTATTGATTCCTACCGCAGGGCGCGTCACCCAATGTATTTCCAGTCAAGTGGGTTGCGCGATGGGGTGTACGTTTTGCCTTACCGCAACAGCGGGATTGCAACGCAATTTACACACCAGCGAGATGGTGGCACAACTGATGCAGGCGCGCACGGTTCTTGGGTCGTACCCACGCAATGTAGTATTGATGGGCATGGGTGAACCCTTGCATAATTATGATGCAGTAGCGCGATTTGTACGCATTGCCACCGATCCTGCTGGCATGGCGCTGTCGCCCCGGCATGTGACGCTGTCCACTTCGGGCTTGGTTCCTGCCATTGAGCGGATGACGGCTGAAATGCTGCCATGTAATTTAGCGGTGTCGCTTAATGCCAGTAACGATACTGTGCGTGATCGGATCATGCCAGTGAATCGCAAATACCCCTTAGCGAGCCTGTTATCAGCACTGCGTGCTTTTGCCACGGCTGGTACATCGCGCAAACGGGTGTTGATTGAATACGTGTTGATGGAAGGCGTGAATGATAGTCGTGCCGATGCCGAGGCGTTGGTAGATTTATTGCATGGTTTGCCGTGTACGGTGAACTTATTACCCCTAAA
>JAUZQP010000221.1 GCA_030950965.1 Mariprofundaceae bacterium | reverse complement strand
TCACCCAAGGTTGCTGAGGCTGACCGTGTGCAACTGCGCTGAAAAGCGCGCATGCCCGCTGCTGTTGTGCCGTGTTGCCAGTCTTGCCGTTGTACAAAGCATGGTGTGCTAGCAACGAGCACCAAGGACGCTACCCGTTGTGGCTGGCGTGCGGCGATATTGAGGGCTATTTCTCCGCCCAGTGACCAGCCGACCAAACATACTGGCTGCGTGGGTAACTGCGCTTCGATGGTGTCTAACCATATTTCTGGCGTAGCGGATGGGCTGCCAGCGTGACCTGGCAGGGCGATGGCTTGTGCTTCGGGGTAATACTGTTGCACCGCTTGCCAGCAGTCGGGACTTTGCCCCCAGCCGTGAATAAGAACGATGGGCATTTTCATAGCTTATGCAATGCCTCACTCAGTGCCGCAATATGCGCGGCGGTGTGCAGGGCAGAAAGGGTGATGCGCAGGCGAGATGCACCTTGGGGAACGGTGGGGGGTCGAATCGCAGGCACAAAAAAACCAGCGTCGCGTAATTGGGCTGAAGCGTGTAATGCCGCTTCATCCGTACCCATCCACAGTGGTTGAATCGGTGTGCGTGAAGGTAGCAGTGGCAGATCTTGGTTGAGCGCAAGAAACGATTGAATATTGCCTTGTAGCTGTTGCCGTAGGCCTGTTTTACGCAACGCTTCCAGCGCAACAGACATCGCCTTTGCCATGGCTGGTGGCAAGGCGGTGGAATAAATCGCCGTACGTAAACGTTGAATCAGACCTTCAATCACCGCCGTAGAGGCAACCATGAATGCACCATAACCGCCCAAAGCTTTGCCAAAGGTTCCACACTCAATCAAGCGCGAATGGCCTTGCACTCCCGCTTCAGCCGTCAATCCCGCACCTTGTGCCCCGATGCAGCCATTGCCGTGGGCATCGTCGAGTACCAACCACGCATCATAACGCTCACACAGCGCGATGAGCGCGCCAACATCGGCTTCGTCACCATCCATGCTAAACACGCCATCACTGACAATGATGCGCTGATCACTGCTACTGCGCTGAAGGAGTGACTCCAGCGCAGCCATATCACGGTGAGCATAACGATGGAGGTGGGCGCGGCTTAAACGTGCGCCATCCAGCAGCGAGGCGTGATTTAAACGGTCAGCAAAAATATCGCTGTGCCGTGTCGCCAAGGCTTGCAACAGACCAATATTCCCCAGCATGCCTGAACCGACCAGTAAACAGGCCTGCGCCCCTTTCCACTCGGCACAATCGCGTTCTAGTTGTGCAAAGGCAGGATCATCGCCGCTGATGTAACGGGATGCTCCACTGCCTAAGCCATGCTTGGTGATGTAATGTGTTGCCGTGCTGATCACCGAGGCATGTTGGCGCAGTCCTAAATAATCGTTGCTAGAAAAATTAATCAGCGTGCGGTCTGCAAGGTTGATGTGTACGCCATCCTGCTGTGTAGCAGGTAAACGCCGACGACTGTGCGCTGCTGTGTTCTGCCACCAATGCGGGGCGGTGTTGTCTCTTTCCATCATGCAAGGCATCATCACAGCGATGAAGATTGTGTCAACATGCCGGCACTGGTTATTCCCTGCCAGTTGCCTGTTTTGCCAGCAACCCTTGGCAGGGGCGGATCATGCTTGCTGTGCCGATTGCCTGGCGGACATTCATCCGTGGCCGATTCACCATTGCTACCGCTGTGGCAAGGTGTTGCCGCCATCCTTGTCTCCGGGTCCCTGTGGTGAGTGCTTGCACCAGCCGCCTGCCTATGTTTCTAGCACGTCTTTGTACCAGTATCGCGGGGCTGTGCGGCAAGCGGTGTTGCAATGGAAGCGCACCGGTCACGATGCAGCTTTCCGTTGGTTGCTTACCACGGCGGATCATGTGTTGCGCGACTGCTTCCACCCCGATGATTTATTGCTCCCTATCCCCATGCCATTGTCGCGTATGCGTGTGTCGGGTATGCACCATAGTGCTGATTGTTGCCGCCTGTTGGCTAAGCGTTATGGTTGCCAATGGCAGTGGCAGTTGTTGCGCCGTCAAGGTACGCAATTGCGGCAATCATCGTTGCATGCAGCGCAACGGCAGAGCAATATGCGTAAGGCTTTTACATTGAACCACGACTATCTGCCTGCCGCAGGGGAGTTCCGCCGTGTGTGGTTGATTGATGATATTATCACCACGGGCGCAACCATGCATTATGCGGCGCGTTGTTTGCAGCGGCAGGGGATTGCCTGCCACGCGTGGGCTTTGTCACACACACCATTGGATTGATGTATGACAACAGATTTTTTTGAAAGAGGTGACTCATGGCGACAGTTGAAATTTATTCAGGGGATTACTGCCCTTATTGCTCAAGAGCAAAAAAATTATTAAAGCAGCGTGGTTTAGCATTCACTGAATACAATGTGCAAAAAGAACCAGAACGCCGTCAAGAGATGGCAAACCGCGCACCTGGAGCGCGCACCATCCCGCAAATTTTTATTAACGACCGTCATGTTGGTGGCTGTGATGAGCTATACGGTGTCGATAAACGCGGTGAACTCAATCAATGGCTAACAGCGTAATAATCTAACCTGAATGATAGGCTGGTATGGATTTCCACGCAGCGCATGGGAACCAGAAGGTAACCATTCACACCCCCACTGGTTTTCCCACCATCTGCGTTGAAAGTGCTCATTTACCCAAGCGTAAACTGCGCGCTTTCGCCTTGATGGCGAAAAAACAGAGAGGGTGTGAATGATTACACCAGAAGAGCTACTTAGGCAACTCGCAATAAATAATCTACCAAACTCGCTTGTCTTTTTCCCCAGCATCGGCGTTGCAAAAAAGCTTTCATAGCGAGCTATGCTTTGCTTTTTGCGCCTTGATGCTGAACAAAGATCCTGCGCGATTTTGGTAGATTATTTATTGCGAGTTACCTTATCCGATCTACAAAGACGTTCCATGCTGAATTCAAGCATCTTAAACGGAAAAAAAATCGAACGCTTCGCGTAACGATGGGGGTATTCCCCCAAAAAAACCATGCGCTGCGCGCATAAAACCAAAAGGGTAAAAGACAAAAGCAAAGAGGGAAGAAATCAGTCCTGGACGGAAGAGGCAGACAGAACCACACGGAAACCGATATAGTTGATGCGGCCGCCTGTGATGAGCCCGTAGCGGTTAGCAGAGCGCAAGTGCCTTGGATTGATGTGCCAGGAGCCGCCGCGCAACACACGACCCTTACATGTGCCTGAGAGCCATACAGCGCCATCGGAAGGTGCGCCAGCGTAGCTTCCATGCCAGCAGTCAGCGTTCCATTCCCATACATTCCCGTGCATATCATACAGGCCAAAGTCATTGGCTGAAAATGAACCTACAGGTGCGGTGGTTGTATCATCCCACTGGCTACCACAACCATCACAATTCGCTCGATTTTTACCTATAGCATTCCCCCAACTGTATGCGGTGGTGGCGTGAGCCCGTGCCGCATACTCCCATTCTGCTTCCGATGGCAGGCGGTAAGCTCGCCCAAGCTTTTTCAAATAGCGCTGAACATCATCCCAGCTTACCTGCTCAACGGGTCGATTATCTCCCTTAAAATTACTGGGATCACTA
>JAUZQP010000220.1 GCA_030950965.1 Mariprofundaceae bacterium | reverse complement strand
GGGAATCAGTGAAATCAAAAATAAAATCCACATCTTCACCAAAAGCGATCACCTGCTCAAGTGCAAGGCAGGCGATCGCCGATGATTCAGCTTTGCGACGACCTAAGGTGTCCAACGGTTCAACGACACCAATAATGCTGATGCCTACATTCGATAAGCCTAAAAAATGCTCTAAAAACTCAGAGCCAATGCGCCCCAATCCAACAATGACAATACTACTTTGTTGCATATATGCTCCCTTTCCGTTTCAAATAGCCATGACGTATATAAGACTACTTCAACGAAATTGCCAAGGTGGAGAATATACCCCTTATGGTTAAGAGGACTTTATTTAACCTAAATTATTCAGGCAAAAGAATGATGCAGGCGTGCAGCGTAAAAACCGTCGTTTTCCTCGCTGGGGAGCAGCGTTAAGCTGGCATCAATATTTAGTCCATCATGTAGAGCCGCTTGATGCTCCAATGGGTGAATCGAACACACGGCATACAGTAATACACCACCAGGTTTCAGCACACGGATGGCTTCATTTAACATCGTTAGTTGCTGACCTGCCAATCGTTCCAGTTGTGCCTGATCGTGCAAGAAACGCACATCAGGATGTTTACGCATGACGCCAGAGGCGCTGCACGGTGCATCCAAGAAGATGGCATCAACAGATTGATCCGCTAAGGGCAAACAGTTGCTGTCTGCCTGCATCATGGACACGGACGACATATTCAAACGTTCCATGTTTTGCTGCAAAGTAGGTAAGCGACGCGCACTGTATTCCACCGCTATAACGTCTGCTTGAGGCAAACAATGCGCCAGTAAGGCGGTTTTACCACCAGGAGCAGCACACAAATCCAGCACACACAAGGGTGCGTTGACATCGGCAATACCATCGACCAGCAATGCCACACTGGCTTGCGCTGCTTGATCCATCACCATGATGTTGCCTTGTTCATAGCCGGGCAGATCAGTTACACTGCTACCGCCAGGCAGGAGTACAGCCTGTTTTGATAGCGTACCAGCGTGTGCATGTAGACCCGATGCTGTTGCCTGAATTAACCATTCATCGCGTGAGCCTAAGATGGCACAACTCAACGGTGGCGGCGTGCGTAATGATGCCGGGATTGCTTCCAGCGATTCTATTCCCCAATGATCGCGCCATTGCTGGTAGATCCAACGGGGAAGCTCTAAGCGTTGATGGGGCTTAAGTTTTTTGGGTGCAGCATGGCGGGTTAATTGACGTAATATGGCGTTGACTAAAGCAGCCGCACGCGGTTGCAGGATACGAATAGCATCCACTGTGGCAGACACAGCCGCATGAGGTGGTGTTTCTAGCACGCGCAACTGGCAAGTACCCAGCAATAACGCAGCCATCACGGCAGGTTCAGGCTTGTCACGCACAAAGCGCGAAACATCCGCCTCAAGGGAAAAATAATAGCGCAACGTGGTGTACACCAACGTGTGAACAAAGCGACGATCCGCGCCATGTTCCATCTGTTCAGGCAGGGCGAGCATCGCGGCATCGGCACGCTGGCCATGCTTCAACACCGCAACCAGCACACGAATCGCCAGTAAACGGCTATTGCTTGGTGTAGGATGCATAACACTCAACCTCTATTGCCGCGTCCTGCATGGTACGTCACCCGCGCGGCGCACGTTTCCGCAATCTCGACGCGAGTGACTTGCACGCGCTCGTTGTTTAACGCTTCAGTCATACGTTCGAACAACAAACGGGCAACGTTTTCACTGGTCGGATTGATGGTGTCAAAAGGAGGGATATCGTTCAAGTGGTAATGATCCCAGATGCTGATGGCTTCTTTGAGTTCATGTTTGAGGATTTTATAATCCACGCCCATCCCCAGATCATCCAATTGCTCACAGGCAACAAAAAGCTTCACATGCCAATTATGGCCATGCAGGCGGGCGCAATCACCCGAATATCCGCGCAACTGATGTGCTGCGGAAAAATGTGTTTGAATACAGAGTTCATACCAAGGCATCGCCGTATGCTATGCTGGAACGGTGGGCTACACCAGTTGCACGCGAGGGTGTGGCTGGTTATGTTGTCCGCCTAACCTGAATTATTCACCCATACTGTCGCGCCCTTGCTTGCCCCTTTATCCGCAACGAACACCTTGTCAGTCGAGCGTATCCATGGGTACGCTACTCCCGACAAGGCATCCGTTGCAAACAAAGGTTCTACGCAATCATCACGACGATTCATGAATCATTCAGGCTAAGGGTCACGGAAGAAATAAATTATCCCATTCCACTTGAGCCACGGGCAAAAATCTGGGTGGCTCACTTGTCTATGGTCAGACTTCTGCGTTGCACAATAGACCACATATCAAAGGATATGCATCTCATTGCGCGCCTTGAATTCTACCCCATACCCTTCGCATTATTGGGATGGTTTATTTCTTCCGTGACCCTAGGTAAGGAGGCGCACTTCGTGTCTGATGAGCTAGCAATCGTGAACTGGTCGGGTGAAATTCTTGACCATATTTCAACACCGATTGCCTATATGGATTATAGTTTCCGCATGATTCGGGTGAATCAGGCATTTGCTGATTTCCACCACAAGGCCGTGCCATTTTTTTCGGATCGGTTGTACTTCTCTATGGACCCACAGCAGCAGCGTGAAGCCATGTTTCGCGAGGCAATAGCACGCTGGAAGCAGACTGACTACCCAGAAAAAGTCAGTGTACAGCACAGTTATTGGCGTTTAGCCACACTGCACAACCATGAACAGCAACGCTGTGGCTTGTTGTTGACGATGGAACCGTCGCTACCGAAAGCGGAGGCAGGTATTCCCGAGCCAACCGTGACGTTGAGTGACCGTCATACGCGCAAATTTCAGCAATTTAGCTTGCGTGAACAGGGCGTCATCTTTCAAACATCGGTGTCTGGCTTAATTGAAGTATCCGAAGGTGATTGCTTGGCATTACCTGAGTTCTCCCATGGTTTGGCAACGGGGCGTAATATTTTTGACCTGTTCCAGAGTTGCCCAGAAATGAGTCACGCCCTCTACCGCGCTAGCGAAGGCAGCGTAGTGCGCGATGTATTGTCCATTCATGGTGTGCAATTGGATGTATTCCTTGCCCCTTATTACGACAATGGTGGTCGTGTCGTAGGTCTGATTGGTGTCGCTATTGATGCCAATGAGCGCCAGCAATACGAATTACGCCTGATTCATGCCAAACAATTCCTTACCGACCTACTTGACTCCATTCCTGATCTCATCTACTACAAAGATCAAGAAGGGCATTACTTGGGCTGTAATCGGGCATTTGCTAACTTTGTTGGATTGCGCAAAAAGACCGTGCTGGGCAAAACCGACCGCCATGTATTTAGTGTTGAACGCAGTGCGCGGTTGAAAAATCTGCATCAACAGGTGCTGCAAACCGTTAAACCACACAGCTTGACTGATGAAGGGGTGGATTGCCATGGCTACAGTCATCGACTCGAAACGCACGAAACACCGTTGCAACAGGATGACTCACAGTGCGCCACCATTGGTATCAGCCGCAAAATTCACCGCCGTAAGTCCATAGATGATGGCGAAGAGCTGCGTGTTTCACCTATTTTGCAAGGTGATATCTTTGAGTCTGGTCCTGCTATGCTGGTGCGTCACAGTTGCTCGGCCGAGCATGATTATGCGATTGATTTTGCTACCGCTAACATTCAACAGTTACTTCAACAGCCTGCTAAAATGCTGCTGCAAAGTTCATGGGCATCATGGTTGCATGATGAGGATAAAACACAGGTATTGGCGAACCTTGCACAGTTAAATAGCGCCTGTCCGCACGTAGAGCATGCTCCCTTCAGGGTAATTACGACACAGGGTGAAACACGCTGGGTACGTGCTTACAGCGCGGCGATTTACAACACCCGTGGTCAAGCATCGCACTGCAACACCTTGCTGTTGAACATTACGGCGGAACGCATGCATGATTTTGATTTTTACCAACATCAAAAAATGGCAACCTTGGGTGTGATGGTTGATGGTGTTGCCCATGACTTTAATAATAAGCTCACAGGGCTGGTGGGGCATTTATACTTGGCTGGGTCTAAGTTGGTCGAGCAAAGTGATGTTGCTGTACATATCCGAAGTGCTGAATGGCTATGCTCTCAAGCGTCAGAAATGATTAAGCAGATGATGGTCTTTGCGCGTCAAGATACGCTGGCTATGACGGCGTTAACCATCAACCCGATCATTCGTGAAATGGTGAAGCTACACCGTGCAGTACTGTCTGAACGCGTTAGTTTGACCTGCACGGTTAGCAAAAAACCGATGCTCGTCATTGCCAATGCTGCACAATTACAACAAGTACTTATGAACTTGCTGAATAACGCCTACGATGCCACGATTGGCTGTGCAGGCGCGCATATTTTAGTGGAATTGAATGAGCATCGCATTGATGCGGATGATAGGAAAGATCATCCATTTGACCAAGGGCAGGAAGTAGCACGCTTGCGTGTATCGGATAACGGGCATGGCATGACGGAGGATGAGCTGCAATCCATCTTCGAGCCATTTTATACGACCAAGCATGCCAATAAAGATACTGGACTAGGGCTCACTATGGTGCAATCAGTGATCGCAGCCCATCACGGCGTGATCACAGTGGAAAGCACCATAGATCGCGGTACGATGTTCCATATTGATTTTCCTTTGGTTCATACTGAAACTGAAACGCCTACAACAATAAAACCTACGCCGCATGGTCACGGGGCGTGCATCTTGGTGGCTGATGATGACAGTCACACCTTAATCGCTGTTAGTCAAATGCTGGAACACCTCGGCTATCGCGTTATTCAGGCTCGCAATGGTGAACAAGCCATAGCATTGTATCGTAAGCATCAATTGGATGTGGATCTATTATTGTTGGATGTGGTGATGCCCGTCATGGGTGGTGATCGTGCAGCTCGTTTATTGCGCGAGAAACACCCTGATGTGCGCATTGTGTTTACTACGGGGTATGACCCTGAAAAGCCCCCTTACCAAATGACGGTTAACGGTTCAATGCTCCATAAGCCCTACCGCCCTGAAGAGCTGAGCCAAGTTATCCAGCTCGCATTGCAAGATGTATAATTTTTATTTATACATAAATAACATGATGTGATTTTACTTAATAGTAAAGCGCGCCATGCTTCGCCCATCGCCGCTGCTGATGCAGCACGAGGTGAACATCACGCCGCATACATGCGGTTTGCAATAAAGAGAGACTAAAATGGCATTAGACCAATCCAATCGTTATTCCGATTTAAGCCTGAAAGAAGAAGATTTAATTGCAGGCGGGAAACACTTCCTGACCGCTTACCAACTGAAGCCTGCTGCTGGTCACAACTTCTTAGAAGTTTCTGCACACATTGCAGCGGAATCATCTACAGGAACAAACGTTGAAGTGTGTACTACGGATGACTTCACCAAGGGTGTTGATGCCCTAGTGTACTCCATTGATGAAAGTGCATTTGATGATGGTTTCGGCCTCATGAAGATTGCTTACCCTATTGAGTTGTTTGATATTAACATCACCGATGGCAATTACATGTTGTCTCAGATGTGGTCATTAATCTTGGGGAACAACCAAGGCATGGGCGACCATGTTGGCCTGCGCCTGCTTGACTTCATGATACCTGAAACGATGATTAATCATTTTGATGGTCCTAGCGTTGGTATCACCGACCTGTGGAAAGTATTGGGTCGCCCTGAAGTGGACGGTGGTTACATCTCTGGCACGATCATTAAGCCTAAACTTGGTTTGCGTCCCAAACCATTTGCAGCTGCTGCTTATCAATTTTGGCTGGGTGGCGATTTCATCAAGAATGATGAGCCTCAGGGCAACCAGTCTTTTTGCCCGATGAAAGAAGTACTTCCATTGGTTGCTGAAGCCATGGATCGTGCGCAGCAAGAAACTGGCGAAGCCAAAATCTTTTCTGCAAACATCACCGCTGACTGCTATAAAGAAATGATCGCTCGTGGTGAATTTGTAAAAGAGACATTCGCCAAGTACGGCAATGAAGACCACTTGGCATTCTTGGTTGATGGTTTTGTAGCGGGGCCACACGGCATAACCACTTGCCGTCGTCACTTCCCTGATACATTCCTGCATTACCATCGTGCTGGCCATGGTGCTATCACCTCCTACAAAACCCCTATGGGCATGGATCCATTGGTATTCATGAAGTTCGCTCGTCTGCTTGGTGCTTCTGGTATCCATACAGGTACGATG
>JAUZQP010000022.1 GCA_030950965.1 Mariprofundaceae bacterium | reverse complement strand
TAAGATTGACAAGGCGGGCGGCTGTTTGCCATACTCGCCGAGGAGGGTCTTTATGCTCAAGCGCTTTACGATTAACCAGAAGTTGTTTATTCCCAGTCTTTTTTTACTGATGTACTTTATCACCTTATTATGGTTGCAGGTGACGGCAACCACAGAACATCATGCACTCAGCAGTGCTAGCCAGCGCATGATGACTTTGGATGGTAAGGTTGATAAAGCCACCGAATATATCTTACAATCGATTGCTATCAGCAGTCTCTTTCAGCTACAACGGAATGAAGAATCTATTCATGCCTATACCTTAACAGCGCACAAAATAGACCTTATTTTTGAGGATATAGATACCACCTTGCTCAATACCGAGGATCAAGATTTGGTGCAAAAAGCACACCTGCAATGGGCTGCCACCCGCGATCAGTTTGTTAACATGATGAAGACACAAAAAGTATTGGGTCTGGATGAAAACAGCGGCTTATTGGGGGAGCTTCGCCAAGCGGTTCATGCTGTTGAAGCGATTTTAAACAATGAACAGGAGATCGTTCTTTCCCATTCCATGCTGATGATGCGCCGACATGAAAAAGACTTTCTAGCGCGTCAAAAAGATCAATATGTGATGGAAATGGCAGAGGAACGCAAACGTTTCGAGAGCCTGCTCACCGCCAGTCAGCTGAGTACAAGCGATAAAAAAGAGATTAGAAAAAAAATGAATATCTATCATAAGGCATTCCTAGCCTTGGTGGAAGGTGTGAAGCAAGTTGCCAAAGAAGCAGCAACGAACAGCCAAAAAAGCAAAGAAGTGATCAAGGGTATTCATTTGATGCAAATCGCCATTCATGATTTATTAGAGGAAAATAAACAGATACAGATCACCAACACAGCCCATAATGACCGCGTGTTCACCATAGCCTTATCGGTCATGAGTGTGCTCTTATTATCTTTTTTTATAATCTTGGCTTGGCATTTATCCCGTCCCTTAAAACGGCTTATTACGCGCATGTGGGAACTGGCTGAGGGTGGTGCGGATTTATCGCTACGCTTGGATGAACAAGGTAAGGATGAAACCGCGACCCTTGCGCACCTGGTGAATCGTTTGATGGATCGTTTGATGCATTTGATTCAGCAGGTCCAACGGGCAGGGATTCAGGTAGCCGGCTCGATGAAGCAAATCGCCGCTTCCGCCAAAGAGCAAGAAGCCAGTACCACGGAATATGCAGCGACCGCCAATCAAGTGGCTGCGTCTATTCGTGAAATCACTATTACCTCGCGAGATCTGGGGCATGCCGTGCAGGAGACCAACCAACTGGTGCAGCAAGCCGATGATGCCGCAGGACGCAGCCAATCACGCTTGACAGACATGGATAGCACCATGAACACCATGGCAAGCTCATCGCAAGCGATTACCCATAAGCTTGCCGTATTGAGCGCGAAAGCCGGTAGTATTGGCAGCATGGTGACGATCATTAATAAAGTCGCCGATCAAACGAATCTATTGTCGTTAAACGCCGCGATTGAAGCAGAAAAGGCAGGGGAGTACGGTCGTGGTTTTGCCGTAGTTGCGACGGAGATTCGTCGTCTTGCCGATCAAACTGCCGTTGCCACCTATGACATTGAACAGATGGTGAAAGAGGTACAGTCGGCGGTAGCGGGTGGCGTGATGAGTATGGATAAATTCTCTGAAGACATTCACCGCAGCGTCGATGAAGCAGCGCAAGCCTCTACGGAAATGGCTGAAGTGATTCACTTGGTTCAAGCTTTTGCTCCGCACATGGAAAGTATTAACGAAGGGTTGAACATGCAAAACCAAGAAGCCGAAGAAATCAGTGATGCTATGGTCAACCTTAGCGAAGCGGCGCAGCAAACGGCGGATTTAGTCAGTCAAACCAACCGAGCCATGATTGACCTTGATGAAGCGGTCAATAGCTTAGAAGATTCTGTGGGCGTTTTCATGGTGAAAAAAAGTCGCTGATGCTGTGTATATGTTTCCATCTAAAGCAACAGAATTATGCTGTGGATACTGGCTATATTGAGCGTGTTTTACCACGTATGCCCGTAGAGCCATTGGATGGCGCACCGCCGTGGTTGTGTGGTGTATTTGATTGGCAGGGGCATGCGATACCGTTGGTGGACTTTTGCATGCTATGCAAGGGTCACGCCTCGCGGGCGTTATTTAGCACGCGCGTGATGCTACTGCATTGCCGCGACCACCTAGGGCAGGAGCAACAACTCGGCCTGTTAACCGAGGGCGTGACGGGGACGATTCGCTACCGTTTAGAGTCGGTTCACCGCTTGGATCTTCATTTGGTCAAAGCCCCGTACCTAGCAGAAATCATCACCGACAGCAAAGGTATGGTTCAGTTGTTGGATATTGACCAATTGTATAACCAAGAGTTGGCTGATTTATTGCGCAAAAAGGAGCAGATCATTGCAGATTCCTAAAGCTTTATTGCAATGCTTGCATGATCGCTTGGGTTTAAACCCGACCAGCATTAACACCCAGTCGTTAATTAACGGTATCAGCCAGCGGATGAAGGCTTGCCGCTGCGATGATATACAACGCTATGCACAGATCGTGCAAAACGACCGCCATGAGTTTTTGCACTTAGTAGAAGTCATCGTCGTGACTGAAACCAGTTTCTTTCGCCATCCTGCGGCATTCCAACACTTACGCCAATTAGCTCAACAGCATGGGACTGACTCGCCACTGCGCATCCTCTGCCTGCCATCCTCAACAGGGGAAGAGCCCTATTCTGTTGCCATGTGTTTATTGCAAGCAGGGCTTGCCCCTGAGACATTTAGTGTTGATGCGGTGGACGTGAGTTCTGAGGCATTGATGCGCGCTCAGGCTGGTCTGTTTCAGCAATATTCGTTTCGTGGTGCCATGGTGCAATCCTATATGCATTACTTTAGCGTCACCGCACAGGGCTACCGCATTGCGCCAGAGGTGCAGCAATGTGTGCGTTTTCATCAAGCCAATATATTGAATGATTCACGCTTGTTGGCCATGGGGCGCTACCCTATTATTTTTTGCCGCAACCTGATGATTTACCTCCACGCTGACGCGCGCTTAGAGGCGGCTAAAACGTTGACGCGCATGCTCGAAGAGGGTGGTACGCTGTTTTCCGGCAATGCGGAAAATAGTGCTGTCTGGCATGGTTATTTTCAGTCTCAGCGGATTGCCATGACTTTTGCCATGAGCCATGCCGACCCATTGACCAGTACCCATCGCTTCGCCATCACACCGTACCAAAAACCCGCACGTCCTGCTTCTGTGCCGCCCGTGACAAAGTCTGTGGCAGCAGTATCACCACACTATACCTTGGCAAGCGTTCAACAAGCGGCAAACCAAGGGAATACCACTGCGGTAATCAGACAATGTGAAGCTTTATTGCAACGACAGCCGCACACTTCGGAGCTGTATTTTTACTTAGCTTTGGCACACGAATCACAAGGCCGAGCCACAGAAGCCGTGAAAAAACTACGCCAAGCGGTGTACCTGCAACCCCATTACCAAGATGCCTTGCAACATTTAGCTTTATTGCTGGACGCACAAGGCGAACTTCAGGCAGCCCAGCGCGTGCGCCAACGGCTGGTGACGGTACGTGAACATGGCTCCAACTAAGTCTGAAGATGGTCTAGTGGACTGCTGGAATCGTATGGGCGTGTGGGCACATGGCAAAACCAGTTGCCCCGAACTTGCACATGTATCACATTGCCGCAATTGCTTGGTTTATATTCGTGCCGGTCGTCACAAACTTGATCAAGTGGTGCCGGCCGATTACGACATGGCTTGGGTTAATATGTGGCTGAACGATCAAGGTGATGGGGCGCAAAAAACACTGCAACGCTTGTTGGTTTTTCACCTAGGACAAGATGATTACTTTGCCTTACCCTTGGCTCAAGTGGTGGAAGTGCTACCGATGCGTGAAGCTAACCTTATTCCCCATACCAATCAGCATATATTGCGCGGCTTGACGCATGTGCGCGGTGAATTGTGCTTGTACATCTCGCTGTGCGGTGCTTTGTCTCGTCCGCCCATTGTGTTGACTGATGATATGCAACACAAACGCTTAATTTGCATCCATATAAAGGGTCATAGCGCGCTGTTCGCGGTGACTCAAATACATGGCATTGCAGCGTATCAGCCAGCAAGCCTGCAACCGCTTCCCGACAGCTTGCCCGTACAGCAACGGCAATTATGCCAAGGTATCATCTCGCTCACCCTTGCTGGGCAACAAGCCCATACCTATGTGCTAGATACAGAGCGCTGGCAGCCCCTCTTGGATCGGTTGCGCTGATATGGATTACAGTCAATTTTCTATGCATGACCTGTTTCGCTTAGAAGCAGAAACCCAACTTGCGGTATTGTCCGAAGCACTGTTGCAAGCATCCAGCGGCAAACAGCCTGACGATGCCACATTAGAAGCGATGATGCGAGCAGCGCATTCGCTAAAGGGGGCTGCGCGGATTATCCAGCTCGATGAAGCCGTACAAATCGCGCACCAACTAGAGGATGTATTTGTTGCCATGCAGGAAGCGCGCTTGCAGTGGCAGATGCATTTTTTATCGCCCTTATTATCCGCCATTGATGTGTTACAACGCTGGGCAGATCAACAAGTAGTAGAACCATTACAACAGCACGAAGTATTGCAACAACTTACTGCGATTGTAGAAAATAATCTGCTAGCCAGTCAAGCCCATGGTCTCACGCAGACTATCGAAACTCTCCCTCCTGCTATTGAACCAGCCGCCAAAGAAGCCACAGCGGTGGTGGATAGCGCGCCAGAAACAGAGCGTAGCACCGCTCACCCAACAACATCCCATGTGCGGATCAGTTCGCAACAAATAGGACGCATGCTGGGTTTAGCAGGCGAAATTCAAACAGAATGGCAGTGGCTAAAACCATTGGCGGCGAATTTACAGCACATAAAACGCGGTAATCGTGAAGCATTGAATCTATTACAAACACTCGAAGATACCATCATTCAAAGCAGTGCCGCTGTGTCCGAGACATGCATGCCAGCATTACAGCACGCGCAGGGCTTATTGCAACACGCTCAACAGCAGCTTGGTGATGGCATGGCGCGCTTGGAGCAATATGATCGCACGGTCTTTCACCTGTCCCAACGCTTGCATCAATTAACAGTAGCCAGTCGTATGCAGCCCTTTAGTGAAGGCACACAAGGCTTGAAGCGCATGGTGTTTGATCTCGGTGTACAACTGGGGAAACAAGTTACCCTGAACATCGAGGGGGCAGACACCTTGGTGGATAGGGAAATTTTGGATAAGATCCAACCGCCCTTGCAACAACTGCTGCGTAATGCCGTCGATCACGGTATTGACGACCCCGTAGCGCGTGAGGTAGCGGGTAAACCAGCGGTAAGTCAGATTCGCTTACGTGCTATGCACCAGTCGGGCATGTTAAAGATTATGGTGGCAGATGACGGTGCTGGTATTGATTTAGAACAATTGCGCCAGCGGATTGTTCAGCGCGGTCATGCTGCTCCTGATATGGTGGAACGCATGCACGAAACCGAATTGCTCTCCTTTTTGTTTCTACCAGGCTTTAGTATGCGCGATCAAGTGAGTGAAATCTCTGGACGTGGCGTGGGTCTTGATGTGGTGGATATGGCTGTGCGCGATGTCCAAGGGGTCATCCATGTTGTCACAGATCTGGCTAAAGGAACGCGCTTTGAATTGCACTTGCCTGTTTCGCTGGCAGTAACACGCGCACTGCATGTGTTGATTGGTGGACAGTCTTATGCTATACCCTTGGCGCGCTTGCAGGGTACATTGCAGATTGAGGAAGCATCGCTCAAGCATAGCGATGGGCGACCCTATGTGTACCATCAAGAACACTACGTGGGTTTGGTCGAAGCGACCGATGTGTTGAATTGCAATGGTGATTACGATCATGCTGGTGTTTACCCTGTATTACTCTTGGGTACGACACAGCAAACCGTGGGGCTGATTGTTGATGCCTTGGTGGGTATCAAAGATTTGGTGGAAAAGCCCTTGCCTGAGGCTTTGGGTAAGGTGCAGGATATTACATCGTGTGCCGTGCTGCCTGATGGTCAATTGCTGTATATGCTGGATACACAGGACATCGTACGCAGTATGGAACGATGTATTGCAGCACAACCATCGTCGCACAGTAATGCAGCACAGCAAGCGGATGGCTCCGTTGCATCACTGCGGGTGTTAGTCGTCGATGATTCGATTACCGTGCGCGAAACAGAACGCAAATTACTGCAAGCGGCAGGTTATGCCGTCGATGTCGCAGTGGACGGCATGGATGGTTGGAATATGCTGTGCGCCAATACTTATGATTTGTTGTTGACCGATGTGGATATGCCGCATCTGGATGGCATCGCATTGGTGGAGCGTTTGCGTGATGATACACGCTTTATGACGTTACCTGTGATGGTGGTGTCCTATAAAGAAAATGAGAAAGATCGCATGCGTGGCTTAGAAGCTGGTGCGGATGCGTACTTAGGGAAGAGTAGCTTTGATAATAATTCATTATTATTGCGTGTACATGAATTGATTGGTGAGGGTGTATAAATGGGGCTTCGTATAGGTTTAGCCAGTCCGTCCACTTCAGACCTGCGTCTGCTGCATCGGATTATTGACGGTAAACAGGGCAATGAAGTCATTTGGCAAACAGACAATGGCATGGATGTGTTGCAACGGGTTCGTCAGGATC
>JAUZQP010000219.1 GCA_030950965.1 Mariprofundaceae bacterium | reverse complement strand
TTTTTTTACATGCTCGATGTTAACGGCAATCAGCCAAGGCATTGCCTGAAAAATCACAGACTAAAATACGGAAGCTTAGCGTAGGGTGACGGGCTTGCAGGGTGGTTTGGGTGCGCTGTGCTAAGGTATGGTAAAAAGCATCAGCTAAGCCGAGTTTTTCCATCTCTTCGGCGGCGAAACGTGCCATAGCTGCTTCGCTGATCGCCTGGCATACATGATCGGGCGCGCCACATTGGCGAGCAATGTCTGCCAACAAATCAGTATCCACCGCTTTGCGGCGAGCGTGGGTGATGATTTCACCTTGTGCCATTTTGGTCAACTTGCCCACCATGCCACCAATGATGATGTGGGCGATGCCGTTTTTTTCGCTTGCTTCCAGTGCTGGGCCGAGGAAGTCACCCATTTGCACAAAACAGGCGATCGGTAAATCGGGGAACGTCTTTTGCACAAATTTCTCCGTGCGTCCGCCGGTAGTGAGCACGACCGTCTCTTGCCCCTGATTGGCTGCGACTTCGATGCCTTGCACCACCGAGGCACGAAACGCAGCGGTAGAATAGGGATGAACGATGCCCGTCGTACCGAGAATAGAGATGCCGCCGATAATGCCAAGGCGATCATTCAGCGTCTTTTTCGCCATCGCCTCGCCTTGCGGCACAGACAAGGTGATGGCTAAACCGTGGGTTTGTAAAAATGCTCCTGCGACTTCGCGCACATTAGCAATGATATTGCTACGTGGCACAGGGTTGATCGCTGGCCCACCGACTTCCAAACCCAAACCTTGCATGGTCACCGTGCCGATGCCTGCACCACCTTCGATCTGAATAACACCCGCTTGTTGAGGCAATCGACGCACATCTGCCGTCAAGTGCGCGCCATCGGTGCAATCGGGATCATCGCCCGCGTCTTTGATGCACATGGCATGAGACATCTGACCATCGCTGCTGCCATCATGAATGCCAAACACCACACGCTGACCATTGGGCAACAGGCTCTCCACCGTCGTGGGAACCTCGCCTTGCAATAAACCCATCACCGCAGCGCGCACCGCAGCCGCAGCATTCGCCCCCGTAGTAAAGCCCTTGCGTGTGCCGCGTTCTTTTTTATTCATCGCACATCACGCCATGGACGGCGTTCGCCTACAACACCACCAATCACGATGATGGATGGCGAAACACCGACCAAAGTTCCTGCAATCACATCTGCCAGCGTGCCAAAATCCTGTTGTTCTTCAGGTGTGCTCACCGCATGTAAAATAGCTACAGGTGTATCTTCTGCCATGCCTGCTTCAGACAACTGGGCGGCAATACGTGGTAGGTTTCGCGTTCCCATATAAATCACCAACACAGGGAAGGCGCGCACCAAGGCCTGCCAATCCAGCCGCGATGTACCTTCTGCCTCATGCCCTGTAAGGAAGGCTAGCGAGCCATTCACCGTACGGTCGGTAACAGGAATGCCTGCCATCGCTGGCGCAGCAATACCCGAAGTAATACCTGGAATCACACGGAAGGGAATAGCTGCCGCTGCCAGTACGCGAATCTCTTCGCCGCCACGCCCAAACACAAAGGGGTCGCCACCTTTAAGACGCACCACGCGCTTGCCTTGCTGGGCTAACACCACCAATTGCTGACAAATATCTTGCTGGCTGGCAGAGGGTTTGCCACCACGCTTACCAGCAAACACACGCTCTGCCTGTGCATCCGCCATCGCCATAATAGCATCGGTCACCAGCGCGTCGTACACAATCACATCACAATCAGCAATCAAACGCGCCGCCGCCAAGGTCAATAACGAAGCATCGCCAGGCCCTGCGCCGACCAATGCCACCTCACCCGATTGCAGGGGGGAATCTAATGTTGAAATCATAGATTAGTCACAGCTAGGGGAAAATGTGGTGCAAGTTTTACGCCTAATTGAAGGGTATGAGGGGATTCAGGTGCGATTTTTTGTAACATATCACAGCAAATATAGGCCGCTTGCATATCACCCATCGCGCACAAGTAACAACCTATACAATGATAAAAAGCGACTGCTTCTGTCGTGTGAAAGACATCCCTTTCGGGGTACAATCGAGCAAGATCAAAACACCCATCAAAAATATCAGGTACTTTTTCAACTTCATTTCGATTCATACATATATTTGCATAAGCAACCCGAGCAAACAGATAATCAGGATGCTGACGGTAGCCTTCCTCTATGCAAAAAAAACATTTCTCTTGATTGCCTTGTGCCATATACGCTATCGAGAGGTGATTCCACAACGGGGGAAATTCAGGGTGCGCAGCAAGCAAGCACTCTAAACGCTCAATATACCATTCGGGGTGTTGAATGAATTTATGATTGATATCATGAAATTCTTCTTCAATATCTTCAGGAGCGGTATATAGGGTTACATCATCTGAGATGGTAACCTTGGTTATAGCCAAGGATGATTTTAGCACCTTACTGGCGTGACGATGTTCCAAAGAACCGCCCTGCGCTTTGAAATGCTTCGCACTGGGAACATAACGTTTCTTCTTTGCCATGACCTACGCCCCCTGTTGCTCTTCCGCCAAGGCGAGCATGGCGTGAATGGCGGATACGACCAACGTAGAGCCACCTTTGCGTCCGCGTGTAATGACCCACGGTACGCTGTCGCATGTGGCAAGTGCATCTTTGGATGCTTCGGCAGAGACAAAACCGACTGGCATGCCGACAATCAAAGCTGGGCGTACGCCCTCTTCTTGGATTAAACGGAGGACTTCGAGTAGTGCCGTGGGTGCGTTGCCAATGCCGATGATTGCACCATCCAGCAGCCCTAAACGCCACGCTTTGCGCATGGCTTGCACGGCGCGGGTCGTGTTTTCCGCCTTGGCTGTGGTTATCACATCGTCATCGGCAATAAATTGCTGCGCTTGTACGCCAAAATACGCCAAACGTGGGCGCGATAAGCCGACACAAATCATATCGACATCGGCAATAATCAATGCACCTGATTGAATGGCAGCTAACCCTGCTTGCATGGCTTGCGGATGAAACTCCGTTAAACCGTTGAATGCAAAGTCCGCTGTAGCATGAATCATACGACGCACCAGCGGCCATTGTTCCGCCGTGTAAGCACTACGATCACCTGCTTCGGCATCGACAATGGCAAATGAACCATGTTCGATTTTTTGCCCTGCCTGCGTCATTTGTTCGGTTACCGTATTACGGCGGGGATTATCTGCCGATGTTTGTTTGCTCATTCATCACCTCGCGGCACCACAGCGATATGCTGCTTCCAATAGTGCCATAAAATCATTAAAGCGGTAAGCGGAAGCACCAATAATAGAGGGCGCGCTGTAGCTGGTTGAATATGGTAACCCAAGCCCAATACCGCTGCTTCAATCAAAACAATACTGCCTAAAATACGCGGCAACCATGCCGATGCTTGCCACTGCTCACAGGGCCACGAAGCGGACACGCGCCAGCATACAAGCATGGTGGCAACACCAATCCATAAGCCCACCCATACATCGATAGGGAAGTGAACGCCGCCATAGACACGCCCTATCGCCGCCAAA
>JAUZQP010000218.1 GCA_030950965.1 Mariprofundaceae bacterium | reverse complement strand
CGCACCCAACGGTGAATCACGACATAACTTCAACGCCCACGGCAGAGGCGTGCCAGCAGGCAGGTGAAATGCGCCTGTGTTCAATACCACCAAGCGGCGTACCCGTTCAGGGTGACGCACAGCCCAAGCCATGCCGATCATGCCGCCCCAATCATGAACGACCAAGGTGACACGCTCGTGGACGTTGAGGTGTTCCAGTAGCGCGTCCAAATCATCCACGCGCTGCTGCAAGGTGTAGCTGTAGGCAGCATCGTCGGGTTTGTCGGAGAGACCGCAGCCGATATGGTCGGGAGCAATGACGCGGTATTCGTCTTTGAGTTCAGTGATTAAACGACGGTAATAAAACGACCACGATGGATTGCCGTGAACCATCACTATGGGGTCACCCGTACCTTCCTCAATATAATGTTGGCGCAATCCGTGATGTTTAAAAAAGTGTGATCCGAAGGGGTAAGAGGCGCGGAATGCGGGCGGAATGCGTAAAGTGTTCACCATTGCACCGCCAACATCATGCAGTTCAAACCGCTGCCGATACCCAGCATGGCAACGCGATGATGGTGTTGGATTTTGCCACGTTCTTGCGCGATGGCAGCCGTAATTGGCAGGGACACCGTCCCCATATTGCCCAAATAAGGGTAGGTGATAAAATCATGTTCCATGTTGAGCCCCAGGGTTTGCAGAATCGTTTGACGATGACCTTCGCCGACTTGATGGCAGATGGTGCGATCCACATCGGCGGCATGCCAGCCTATTTCTTCACAGAACGCTTGCCATGTCTGTTGACCCAGCGCAATACCGTGATTCATCACGCCCACGGCATCGGTGCGCATATAGGGTTGTGCATGATTAGGTGTTACTGCTTGCGTGCCCCAGCGACACAATTCATGGTGTTGCGGCTCGGCAAGTTGTACGCCGCCGAGTAACTGTGGTTTCGGTGTGCTGCTAAACGAGCCATCGCTTAACACAATCGCTGCCGCGCCCGAACCGCCAGTGAAGGTGGCTAAAGTGGTGGTGAACCGTTCAATGGTGGGGTGCTGGTTGAGTTGTTGTAACATGGTTTCGTTAATCTCACGCGAGCTTTCACACGCTACGACCATACCTGCGCGAATCTGCCCCAGTTCAATACGGTTGGCGATGTCTAGCATACCGCTGAGCATACCCAAGCAAGCATTGGAAAGATCATAAACGGCAGCCTGACCGTGGATGCCCAAAGCCGCTGCGACATGGCAAGCGGTGGCAGGCTCATAATGTTCGCGGCACACGCCCGTGTAAATCACTGCGCCTAAATCTTGTGCTGTATATGATTGCCCTAACATCGCTTTGCGAGCGGCAGCAATCGCACCTTGGGAGACGGTCGTGGACTCCTGCCACCAGCGACGTTCCCGAATTCCCGTTAATGCCTGCAACTGCCCTGGTGCAATACGCAACGCTGTATAAGCAGGCTGTAAACGTGCTTCAAGTTCCTGCGATGATACCACCACAGGCGCGAGCTCGTAGCCCACCGACTCCAGCCAAACCCTAGAATATTTCATGCACACCACCTGAAAAATATGCAACAACTCTAAGAAGGCGACTAAGAACGGCAAGTGCTGCGTCACCATTCACGCTGCCCACTGGTTTCCCCGCCCTCTTGCCTATGCGCGCTAGTGTTCTAGGAGGCTGTCCGACAATAGAAACCGTAGCGAGGGATTCCCATTTTGAGTCATGTTTTTCGGCTGTTTGAGGCGAATAGCAGGGTCTAGTTAACGAAAATAGACGGAAATCATGGCCGAAATGGGGATTCCGCAGTAGGTCTTTCTATTTTCGGACAACCTCCTAGCATGCCCCGATGACTGAATTTGCTACTATTCTTCTTTCTGCGGTGCTGGTTAACAATTATGTGTTAAGTAAGTTTCTTGGCATCTGCCCCTTTTTAGGCGTTTCTGGACGTACCGAAACAGCGATTGGCATGTCCTTTGCTGTCATGTTTGTGATGACGCTGGCCTCTACCGCCTCTTGGTTGGTGCAACAATTCGTGCTGATTCCGCTTGGTTTGGAGTATCTTCAAACCATCTTTTTTATTCTTATTATTGCTGCGTTGGTACAGTTTGTGGAGATGGTGATCCATAAAAGTAGCCCTGTGTTGTATCAGGGCTTGGGTATTTATCTGCCGTTGATTACCACCAATTGCGCCGTGCTGGGAGTGGCATTACTCAATGTGCAACAGGATTACAATTTTTTCAGCTCCGCGCTGTATGGCTTTGGTGCGGCGTTGGGCTTTTCTTTGGTGTTGATACTGTTTTCTGGGCTGCGTGAGCGCATGGCTCACGCGCCTGTGCCTACGGCGTTCAAAGGTTCACCGATTACGCTGATTACGGCAGGCATGATGTCGTTGGCGTTCCTTGGCTTTTCTGGCCTTGTAAAAATCTGATGGAATCCATTATTTATGCAGTCCTTGCACTGGGCGGACTGGCTTTACTGGCCGGTATTACGTTGGCGATTGCCACGCGGGTCTTTCACGTTGAGGGGAATCCTATTGCCGATCAAGTCGATGCGCTGTTGCCGCAAACGCAGTGTGGTCAGTGTGGTTACCCTGGTTGCCGTCCGTATGCCGATGCTGTGGCAGGTGACGAAGCTGAGGTGAATCACTGTGTGCCTGGTGGTGAACGCACCATGTTAGCGATTGCTGAGTTGATGGGTGTAGAGCCAAAAGAGGTAGAAGAAGAGGCTACCCAACCGATGGTAGCCTTTGTCCGCGAGGATGAGTGCATCGGCTGTACGCTGTGCATTAAAGCTTGCCCTGTTGATGCGATTATTGGTGCGCCTAAACATTATCACACCGTGATTGCCGACCATTGCACGGGCTGCAACCTCTGTTTGGAGCCATGCCCTGTGGATTGTATTGATATGCTGATTAAGCCTGAATTGCTGGAACATTGGTCATGGCCACTGCCCAATACGCAACGTGCGCAACAGGGACGAGAGCGAAGGAGTCAGCATGAAGCTGCTTGATGTATGGCATAAGCTGCGCGGTGCATCGGGCTTTGATGGTGGCGTGGTGCTGGATATGCACAAACAAACGGCAGCCTCACCGATTGTCGATTGCCCCTTGCCATCGGTGTTGATTCACCCCTTGAAGCAGCACATCGGGGCTTCATGTAAATCGCTGGTGCATGTCGGTGACACCGTACTGCGCGGGCAGAAAATCGGTAAATCGCAAGGTTACATCTCTGCCCCTGTTCACGCTGGCACATCGGGGCGTGTGGTGCGTATCGAAGAGCATACCGTGCCGCATCCTTCAGGTTTAGGCATGCCCTGTATTTTTATTGAAGCGGATGGCGAAGACCGCGCTGTTGCGGTTGGTCCTAAACTTCACCACTGGAGCATGGAAGAGCCAGCCGTGCTGCGTGAACGGGTGCGTCTGGCGGGAATTACGGGCTTGGGCGGTGCTGGCTTCCCTACCTATGTGAAATTGCTCAAAGATCAGCGTAGTCCCATTCATACGGTGATTATCAACGGCATTGAATGTGAACCGTGGTTGACGCATGATCACCGTATGTTGTGTGAGCAGAGCGACACGATGGTGCAAGGGCTGATGCTGTTGTTGCACATGGTCGGCGCGAAACGCGGCGTTATTGCCATTGAAGATAACAAGCCCGATGCGATTGCCGCGATGCAAGAGGCAATCGAGGCGTGGTATGCGGCAAGTGAACACCAAAAGGCACTAAAATTATCGGTGCAGGCGTTGCCTACGCGCTACCCACAAGGTAGTGAGAAGCAGTTGATTCAAGCCATTACAGGTCACGAAGTGCCAGCGGGTAAATTGCCTATGCATATCGGTGTGCTGTGCCAAAATGTTGGTTCGACCTATGCGATTTATCAGGCTGTCACCCACGGTCACGCGCTGACCGAACGGGTGATTACGGTGAGTGGCGATGCTCTGCCTAAGCCTGCGAATATGCGTGTGCGTTTGGGTACGCCGATGCGCTTTGTGTTTGCGCAGTGTGGCTTGGAAGTGTTTGATGACATTCAGATTATTCACGGTGGCCCGATGATGGGGGAGCGACTGAAAAATGCTGAAGCTCCTGTGGTGAAAGCAACGACTGGTCTGCTTGCTATGCAGCGTGATGTGTTGCTTGCCGAACACCAGGTGGAAGAGCCATGCATTCGTTGTGGTCATTGCAGCGATGTTTGCCCCGTGCGGTTGGTGCCGAACTTGATGGCAGACTTCAGTCGTCAGGGTGATTTTGAGAAGGCTGAAGAGTATCAGCTCTTTGATTGCATTGAATGTGGCTGTTGCAGCAATGTATGCCCTTCGCACATTCCTTTGGTGCATTACTTCCGTTATGGCAAAGGGCAGTTGGCACAGATTCGTAAAGAAAAATCCTTTGCCGAGGCATCGCGCCAACGTTCAGAACAGCGTGCTGGACGTATGGAGCAAGAAAAATCCGAAAAAGCAGCGCGCCGCAGCCGCGTACGCGCACAAGCCAAGCCCGCTGTGACAGAGGATAAAGACGCATGATGATTCACATCAGCCCACCGCATCAACATGGTGGTGACAGCATTCGTGCCACCATGCTTTCGGTCATGATCGCCCTGTTGCCTGCGACCTTGTGCGCCGTGTGGCTCTTTGGCTGGTTAGCTGTCTGGCAGATTATGACCTGCATGGGCGTGTGCATGTTGGGTGAGTGGGTGGCTTTACGCATGATGGCGCGTCCTTCGCGTCTGTCCGATGGCTCTGCCGCGCTCACAGGCTTGTTGCTGGCGTTGACCCTGCCCGCTCTTGTTCCGTGGTGGATGACGGTGTGCGGCTCTCTGTTTGCGATTATCTTGGGTAAGCAATTATACGGCGGTCTGGGTTATAATCCCTTCAACCCAGCCTTGTCGGCGCGGGTGATTTTGCTGATCTCTTTTCCCTTGGCGATGACCAGTTGGTTGCTGCCGGCTGCCACCATGCCAGCGGCGGTAGATTTGTACGATGTGACCACTACGCTTACACTGTTCTTTGGTGGAGTCGAAAGTCTGGGCTTAACGCTGGATGGCATGACCGCTGCTACGCCGCTGGGTTACATCAAAACCGATGCCATGCAGGGCATTGCTGTGGCGGCATCGTTGCAGGCGCATGATTACAGCTATTTCAACGCTTTTGTTGGTAACGAAGGTGGTTCGCTGGGTGAAACCAGTGCCTTGGCCTTGTTAATTGGCGGCATCCTAATGTTGGCACGCGGCACGATTCGTTGGCACATCCCCGTGACCTACATCGCCACGGTCGCGGTGCTGGCAGCCATTTTTCATGCGGTGGATGCAGATCGTTTCGCGCCGCCGTTGTTCCATGTGTTGGCTGGTGGTTTGTTGCTCTGTGCCTTTTTTATGGCAACCGACCCTGTATCTTCACCGATGACTGTCCAAGGGCATATCGTCTTTGGTATCGGCTGCGGTCTGCTTACGTGGGTGATTCGTACCTGGGGCGGTTACCCTGAAGGGGCGATGTTCGCCGTGCTGCTGATGAATTGCACCGTTCCTTTGATTGATCAGTATTGCCGTCCGCGTGTGTATGGTCATAGGTAAGACAATATGAAGCATATTACCAAAGAACAAAAAAGGATGGTCGTAGCATTGCTGGCAGTGGCGGTGGTCTGTGCAATTATTCTTGGCCTAACCGACCGCTTTACCCGTGGTCCGATTGCCGAAGCGAAGCGGCAAAGCATGATGAATGCTTTGATGCAAGTGTTGCCTGAACATGCCAATGATCCACTCAGCGATCAAAAAATCGTGGCTGGAACAGCGTATTTTATTGCTCGTGATGCTGCCCACAAGGTGATTGCTTTTGCGTGGGAAGCTATTGCACCTGATGGTTACAGCGGCTCGATTCATCTGTTAATCGGGGTCGATGCAACAGGGCAGACGATTGGTATTCGCGTTACCGACCACCGTGAAACGCCAGGCTTGGGCGATGGCATTGTTCACAATCAGGATTGGCTCGCCTCTTTTGCTCATCAAACCTTAGATTCACGCCATTGGGCAGTGAAAAAAGACGGCGGTGATTTCGATCAATTCACAGGTGCAACCATTTCGCCTCGTGCCATCGTCAATGCCGTACACCGTGGCTTACAGCAATTCGCCCATGACCGTGAAGCATTGCTTCAACCCGCCGTCGTGCCTGCCCAGTCATCCTAGGCAACTCGCAATAAATAATCTACCAAACTCTCTTGTCTTTTTGCCCAGGATCTGCGTTGCAAAAAAGCTTACATAGCGAGCTATGCTTTGCTTTTTGCGCCTTGATGCTGAACAAAAATCCTGCGCGATTTTGGTAGA
>JAUZQP010000217.1 GCA_030950965.1 Mariprofundaceae bacterium | reverse complement strand
CTGGATTTACATGCGCTTGCATGGAATGAATATGATGCAAAAAATTACAAAAAAGCCGTGGCTTTTTCTCGCCTCGCACTTCATTTAGATGCGGGGAATGGCAGCCTGATGGATACGTTAGCCAAGATGCTATTCAAGGTGGAGAAATATAAAGGCGCTCTGAAATACAAGGAACAAGCGATGATTTCAGATGTAGAGAAATACGGTAAAGACATTCAAGCATTCAGGGATGCTGTGAAATAAAGGTTTTTTGGTTCATTAGCCTGAATTATTCACAAATACTGTCGTGCCCTTGCTTGCCCCTTTGTCTGCAACGAACACCCTGCTAGTCGAGCGTATCCATTGGTATGCTACTCCCAGCAAGGGATCCGTTACAAACAAAGGCTCTACGCAATCATTACGGTGATTTATGAATGATTCAGGCTAGATTTGCCTTATTGTTACACAATAGTCAGAATTCTTGAGTTTATGGATGGCACAATGCGATGGTATAAAATATAGCGTCACCATCAACGCATTAAAAACGAATATTTACAGCGTAAAGTTAGCATTGAATAAAAAATAAAAAAAGCCCGTCAGCGCAAGGCGTAACGAGCTTTCCCTACTTTCGTAGGTGTCTGGTACCGAGAACTGGAGTCGAACCAGCACGACCGCAATGATCACTGGCACCTGAAGCCAGCGCGTCTACCAATTCCGCCATCTCGGCAAGAGGCGCGCAATAGTATAAAGGAGTTTCTTCGTGTCAACGAAAAAACATAGTAAACGATCCGACCATAAGCGTCCTGATCGCCGCAGCATTAAACGAACCGCTCGCAAACGTGAGGGATCACCCGAACGCCCGCAGAGCAAGCAGGATCAAGGGGCTCGTGAAAATCCGTGGGCTAACGCACCTGCGTCTGAAGCCGGGCAAGATAAACGCCTGCACACAGGTGAGTTATTGCGTTATTTGGATCGTCAAGCGGGCCATAGCTGTGCGCCAAAAGAGCTTTCTCGTGCCTTAGGGCTTCATAAAAGCGACGATATTAGGGCGTTTCAATTACGCATCAAGCATTTGATTCGTAAGGGGGAATTAGTACAGAAAGGGCCGTTGATTCGTAGTGCTGCGCGCTATGAATCAGGCTTGTTGGAGGTGCACCCTGATGGGTTCGGGTTTCTGCGCGTGGCTGGGCGCAGCGAAGATGTGTACATGCCGCAAAATGAGATTCGTGAGCTGATTCACGGCGATCGGATCGAAGTAGCCTTGGAAAACTTCCGTGGTCGCGACTCGGGTCGCTTTGTCCGCGTGCTCGAACCAGCACCTAGCGAAATGGTAGCGCGCATCGAACGCTCAGGCAGCATTGTGCTGGCAAATCCGCGTTCGCGCCGCTTTCCACGCAGTATTTTAGTCGATGCTGACAAACTCAAGGACGCGAATCATGGTGATTGGGTGAAGTTGTCGTTTGATCGTGACAGCCACCCTTTGCGCGGTGCTGTGCTGGAAGTGCTCGGTCAAAACATGGATGCCACCTCGCTGATTGATATTGTACAACAGGAACACCAACTGCCCAACGACTTTCCCGACCCTGTGTTGCGTGAATCGCGTCAATGTCCGCGTGAAGTCGATGCCAGCCAACATCAAACACGGCAGGATTTCACGCACATTCCTTTTGTCACTATTGATGGTGCTGATGCACGGGATTTTGATGATGCCATTTGCGTGACTCCGCGTGGTGAAGGTTATGAGTTATGGGTGGCGATTGCCGATGTGGCGCATTACGTCCGCCAAGGTGGTGCTTTGGATACCGAGGCGAAAGAGCGCGGCAACTCGTTTTACTTCCCTGACCGCGTTATCCCCATGCTGCCAGAGGCTTTGTCCAATGGCTTATGCTCGTTGAACCCTTATGTGGTGCGTCTGGCGATGGTGGTACGCATGCGTATGGATGCCAATGGTCGTTGTCGCTCGGTGCGTATGTACGAGGGTATCATTCGTTCGCGCGCTCGTTTAACCTACCATCAAGTAGCGCGTTGGCTGGAAGAGCATGATCAAACAGCTGTTGATGAACCGCTGATTCGGGACATGCTTCATCATGGTCTGTCACTCACACGCAGGCTGTTGCTGCAACGCGAACAGCGCGGTGCGTTGGAACTTGATCTTCCCGAGTCCACCATGGTGCTGGAGTATGGCAAGGTCACAGCAATCAAACGCAGTGAACGCAATATTGCCCACCGCATGATTGAAGAGATGATGTTGGCGACCAATATTGCCGTTGCTGAAGAGCTGGAGAAAAATAAAAAGCCCTTCCTCTACCGCACGCATCCCGCACCAGAGATGACAGCCGTGAATCAGCTCAATGAGTTTCTCGCACCGCTTGGCTTACCCATTCCTCTGCCGCGTAAGGGTGGTAGTTTCCGCCCAGCCGACCTGCAACGGGTGTTGTATTTGGCCGATCGACAACCGTGGGGGCATGTGCTGCATCGTTTGATGTTACGTAGCATGCAGCAGGCCAGTTATAACACGAATAATCAAGGGCATTTTGGTTTGGCGTATCGCAACTATTGCCATTTTACCAGCCCCATTCGTCGCTATGCCGACCTTACCATCCATCGCCAAGTGAAGGCTATGTTGCGTCATCAAGCTGACCCCTATGGCGAACAAAAAAAGGAGTTGGCAGCGATTGGTTCGCATATTTCAGGACGCGAACGGGTAGCGCAACGGGCTGAATGGGATGCACGAGACATGCTTGCAGCCCTTTACCACGGTCAACATACCGGTGAAGAGATGGTGGCCTTGGTTTCTGGCATCACTAAACGCCGCGTCTTTTTCGAGTTGCTGGAAAGCTGCGCCGAAGGTTCGATTGCCTTGGACAAACTCCCCGGCGATTTTGAATGGGACGAGCATCGTCATTGCCTTCGTTCACCACGCGGTGGATTGCTGCTATCATTGGGCGATACTGTTACTGTACGTATTGATAATTGTGACCCTACATTGGGTCAAATTAACCTTAGTCTGGTCGAAAAATAACACGCTGGAGGCGACTGTGAGCTCATCTATTTTATCCGAAATTAGTGTCGATATGTCGCAGCCCACGCTGTTGTTTAGTGAGGACGGGCATAAAGTATATTGGCTGGGCATCAGCCACCAAACAGCCTTTCGCTGCAATGTTTATTTGATTCATTCGGGCGAGCATTATATTTTGGTCGATCCTGGCTCGCCCCTGCACACGGCACAAGTGCAGCAACGCGTCGCTCAAATCATCGAGCCAGCGTGCATCACCGCGCTGGTGCTGTGCCACCAAGATCCTGATGTTGCAGCATCGTTACCAGCGTGGTTGGAGCTAAACCCTGACCTATGTATCATCACCTCGCCACGTGCCCATGTTCTGCTGCCGCATTATGGTTGTGCCGATTACCGCTACCACGATATTGAACAACATCCTGTATTTGACTGCGGTGATGGTCACGAGCTGCACTTCATTACCGCATCGCATTTGCACTCCCCCGCTGCATTTGCGACGTGGGATCCTTGCGCAGGCTTCCTTTTTTCGGGTGATATTTGGGCGGCATTGAGTTTGGATTGGACCTTGGTCTGCCAAGATTTTGCCAGCCATAGCCAAAACATGAATATGTTTCACATGGACTATATGGCATCTAATATCGCAGCCCGTGGCTTCGTGCATAAAATTGAGAACCTTCCTATTAAGGCGATCTTACCGCAACATGGCTCGATTATTCCCCCCGACATGGTGGTAGATGCCTTACGCTATTTAAAAAACTTGCAATGTGGGACTGATATTTTGTACCCCGAATTATCATGAACGAACAAACGCTGATCGATGGACTAAAAGATCGCATTGCGATCCTCGAAAGTGCTTTGAATCAAGCCAACCGTGTGCAAGCCCAGTGGCAGCACGCCAGCGAACAGTTACGCACGGCCCAAGGATCGCTAAAAGAGAGTAGAGACCGCTTTTTGGCGTTGTTTGAGTATGCAACCAATGGCATGGTGGTTGCTAACACCGATGGTGATATTCAGAGTATGAACGCTGAGGCGCATCATATTTTTGGCTGTGATCAAGCATCCTTACCACAGAATGTTGAGCAGATTTTCCCTGCCTATCCACAGATTATGAGTGAATTCCAGGTCCGCCGTCAACGGGTGCGCAGCAGCCTTATCACCCACCAAGATGAAGCGTCTATGCTGCGTTGTGATGGCGCGCAACTGACTGCATCACTGTCGCTGATCGCGATTGTTGTGGCGGGTAAAAACCTGTTGTTACTGTCTGTGCAAGACATCACGCGTCAACTCGAAGAGCGCGAGCGACACCAAGGCGAACGGCAAGAGCTGCAACTGACTATTGCCAACCGTGCCAGTCGTTTACTCAAACTTTCTCAAGCGTTGGATGCGGCAATGGAGCCTGTCGTTATATGCAATACCGAAGGCGTGATTGAATACGTCAATCCAGCTTATTGCCATATGTGGGGCTATGCTCCCTCGGAAGTCATGGGGAAACCCACCTCCCTATTAAAAAGTAACCAACACGATAACGAGCTCTATGCTGATATGTGGGAACGCATTATGGCTGGGGGAGTATGGGAGGGGCGTTTAATCAACCGCTGCCGTGATGGACAGCTTAAAGCGGTGAGCTTGTCCATCTCTCCTGTGTTTGACCGCCAAGGCGGGGTGAGTAATTTTATCGGCCTATACCGCGATTTGACGCAACAAGAGTACATGTCGAAGCAGGTGCTGCAATCGCAAAAGATGGAGGCTGTGAGTACGCTGGTCGGTGGTATTTCCCACGAGTTTAACAATATTTTAGCAGGCATGACGGGTAATTTATACCTAGCAAAAATGCTCTACCCGAACGATGAGGAGATGATGAAATACCTTGATAGTGCCGAGCAGCAAGGTTTTAAAGCGGCCGAGATGATTCAAATGCTGATGGTATTTGCACGCAAGGATTGGGTGGAAGAGAAAGTGTTGGAGTTAAACACCCTGATTCAAGAAACCTGCACTTTGGGGCGTTTGTCAATTCCAGAAAATATTGCATTCTCGGTGGATGTTTGTGAACAAATTTTGATGGTGCGAGCCGATACGGCACAAATTCAGCAAATGTTATTGCATCTGGTGCAGAACTCTCATGATGCCCTACGGCATGCTCAACATGGGAAAATTAGCATTCAGCTTAAATCTGGGACGGGAACCGCTGATTTTATTGCGCAAAGTTCGGCGGTGGGTGTTCGCCATTATGCTCAAATAATTGTTCGAGATAATGGTATTGGCATCCGAGAAAAAGACAAAACTCATATTTTTGAGCCGTTCTATACCAGTAAAGACACGGGCGAAGGCACAGGCTTGGGTTTGGCAGCGGTGTTCGGTGTTATCGAACGCTTAGGCGGAACGATCCAAGTGGATAGCAAGCCTGGCGATACGCAGTTCTCTATCTATATTCCTATTGCAGTAGCAGATGAAGCACCAGTAGCGGCAGCGAAAGAGGTCGTCGATGTTGAGCAAGAAAACCAACCCTTCGTCATCTTACTGGTAGATGATGAAACAGAGGTGCTTGCCATTACAAGTAAAATTCTGAGTTCGTTAAACTACAAGGTTATTGAAGCCCGCAATGGTTTAGAAGCGATGCGTTACTATGAAGATCATAGTGATAGCATTGATCTGGTGGTGACTGACATCATCATGCCTGAACTCAGTGGCATCGAAGCCGTGGAGCGCATGCGTTGTATTCGTGAATCATTGCCTGTTATTTTCATTACGGGTTACGATCAGGAGTACTTTGAACAGCAGGTGGAAGAGGATGAAAAAACCCGATTGGTTCTTAAGCCACTTCGGATTGGTGAGTTGAGCAAAATCATCCGTCAGATGCTGGCGGAGGATGCGTGACTTGCACCTTGATTTATGGCGATTATGATGCTGCGCAATGTTAATTAGCTGTCCTTCCTGCCATACTGAATACAATGTCCCGCTTACCAGCTCAGGTCTCTTGTGCACCTGCTGCCGCTGCAAGGGTGAATTTTATATGGATATGGAGGGGAAGGTATCTCAAACCGAAGCAAAGCCTACCCTTAACGAAGCTCCGCAGCCTCAAGAGCCAGCACCTGTGGTTGCGCCTGCGGTGACGAATCATGATGAATTTAATCTTGATAGCGGCGATGAACTAAGCTTTGATAGTGATGATGATAAGTTGGTATTCGATGATAGTGACAAGCTTGATTTTAGTGCTGATGAGGAACCCTTGTCAGTCGAGGGGTTGGATGATTCCGATATGGTGTTGCCTGACACCGACGAAGGCACTGAATCAACGCCGATTAATCCTGCCCAAGAGCGTGCCGCTGGTTATAACCCAAAGAAAGTGCCGCTAGACGACATCGGCGAAAAAAGTACCGACACCCAGTTTGAGAAGGCACTATCCACCATTCAAGCGCCTAAACTGAAGAAGCATCGTATTTGGCCGTGGATCAGTCTGATTCTCATTATTTTTATTGCCGCTGGATTGTGGGTGAAACGAGATGCGTGGATGCATCAGCCCATGGTTCGCAGTCTATTATTACAAACGGGCTTGAGTAAAACGGCTAGCGGAACGGATTGGTATATTGACCCAGCCGCCATTCAGCCGCGCTGGTCTAAGGATGACCAAGGCAAGTCGGTGTTAATTATCGCGGGGCATATTCAAAACAGGCTGACCTTGGCGCTGCCTATTCCTATGTTTGAGGTGCGTTTTGATGACCCTCAAAGTAAGCCCATCGTTTTGCCCTCTATTTTGCCTAACCATGTTGCCATCGTTGTGGGGCATCCCGTTGCTCCCGATGTTGCCTGGACCGATCATGAGGCTGTCGCTGGCGGTGAATTGCATCCCTTTACCTTGGTGATGCACAATGTTGCCAGCCTAGGAAGCCAAAAGGTAGCCATTCGCGCCGTGGCAGGGAAATAATTTTAGCTGGTGTTTAACATGGAACATGTGATCCCCACAATAAACGGGCATGGCTTTATGACGCGCTGTGACCAAGATATTTCATCGTACGGAGTGGCAGGAAGCCATGCCTGTTAAATCGTCCCCACCATCATCTGCCATTACGCTTCATCTGCCTGAATTGGTTGCCTTGCAGCAGCAAGCACGCATGTTGCGGTTGCACCCTTTACAGCAAGCCGCAGCCTTTAGTGGCGCGCATCGTTCCCATTTGCGTGGACGCGGTATGGAGTTTGACGAAGTGCGCCACTATCAAGTGGGCGACGATATCAGCACCATTGATTGGAAGGTGACAGCGCGCAAAGGCACGCCGCATATCAAATTGTTCCGCGAAGAACGCGAACGCCCGTTGTTACTCTGCCTTGATTACCGCCCTAGCATGATGTTTGCCACCCGTGGACGTTTGAAAGCGGTGCAGGCGAGCCATTTTGCCGCGTTGCTTGCATGGGCAGGGATTACCCGAGGTGATCGCCTGGGTGGTTTGATCTTCTCCCGCGATGGACACCAAGAGCTGCGCCCTGCACGCGGCAAAAAAGCCGTGTTGCAATGGCTTTACCGTTGCTGTGAGGCGGATGTCTGGTCACAACCTCGGCAATCCCTGAATGAACAGCCAGACGATAAGCTATTCCTTGTTTTGCTGCGCTTACGCCGCTTGGCACACCCTGGCACTACGCTGGTGATCGTCAGTGATTTTCGTGATTTAGATGCTCGTTGCCAGCAGCAGCTTCGATGGTTGGCACGCCATTGTATATGCTTGCTGTGCCATGTATTTGACCCTTTGGAGCGGCAATTACCCGATCAACGCCAATACCGTGTCCATGATGGCGAAGATGCCTTTGTTATGGATGCCAGTGATGGTCGTTTACAGCAGCAGGTTAGCCAGCACTTCACGACCTTGTCAGAACAACTGGAGACCCTGTGTCG
>JAUZQP010000216.1 GCA_030950965.1 Mariprofundaceae bacterium | reverse complement strand
TTAAGGTAACTCGCAATAAATAATCTACCAAAATCGCGCAGAATTTTTGTTCAGCATCAAGGCGCAAAAAGTGAAGCATAGTTTGGCTATGTAAGCTTTTTTGCAACGCCGATACTGGGCAAAAAGACAAGTAATTTTGGTAGATTATTTATTGCGAGTTGCCTAAGGTTGTGGAGTCTTTGAGTGGATCAAATTTATATTCAAGGTGGCGTAGCGCTACATGGTACAGTAAAAAGCAGTGGTGCGAAGAATGCCGCCTTGCCACTGTTGGCAGCATCAATTTTGGCGGATGGCCCTGTGGTGTACCATCGTATTCCGCATCTGCTTGATGTAACGACCATGATGACCCTGTTGTCGTGGCAGGGTGCTGATGTAACCTATGATGACCAACACCGTTTGCATATTGACACGCGCTCAGCCGATAAGCCTGAAGCTCCTTACGAACTGGTTAAAACAATGCGCGCATCATCGTTGGTCTTAGGCCCAGTGGTAGCGCGATTTGGTCATGCCAAGGTGAGTTTGCCGGGTGGCTGTGCTATTGGTGCGCGTCCGATTGACCTGCATTTACGCGGTCTAGAAGCGATGGGTGCAACCGTACAGATGGATCATGGTGATGTGGTGGTGGATGCTCCTGGTGGTCTTCATGGGGCACAAATTGATTTTCCACAAGTTACTGTCACAGGGACTGAGAACCTGATGATGGCAGCCGTGCTTGCTAAAGGCACGACCGTGTTGGAGAACGCTGCGCGTGAACCTGAAGTGGTCAACCTCGCCGATGCGTTGCGTAGTTTAGGCGCAGACATCGAGGGGGATGGCACCAGTCGCATCGTGATTCGCGGTGTTGAGCGTATTTCAGGCGGTGAAATTCATACCATTGCTGACCGTATTGAAACCGCGACCTACCTTGCTGCGGGCATGATTACAGGCGGCGATGTAACGGTTACGCATACCGACCCCAGCTTGCTGACAGCGTTTTTGGAGAAGGTGGAAGAAGCTGGCGCAGTAGTGGAATGTACGAACGATTCGATTCGTTGTCGTGTTGATGGGCGTTTACGCGCTTGCGATATTCAAACCATGCCACACCCCGGCTTTCCCACTGATTTGCAGGCGCAGTTCATGGCATTGATGTGTGTTGCAGAAGGTCACAGCGTGATTGCCGAAACGATTTTCGAGAACCGCTTCATGCACGTTCAAGAGTTATTACGCATGGGGGCGAAAGTGCATTTAGATGGTCACTTGGCAACGGTTCATGGCGTGGCACAATTGGCAGGTGCGCCAGTCATGGCAACGGATCTGCGCGCCTCGGCATCGTTGGTGTTGGCTGGCTTGGCTGCGCAGGGCGAAACGATTCTTTCCCGCGTGTACCATATCGATCGGGGTTATGAACGTATTGAAGAAAAGTTAGGACGCTTGGGTGCGCGCATTGAGCGACGCAGTGAAGCAGGTCATGGAGATCGGGGAGTGATGCTGTATGCCTAAGATGGGAATTACATTTGCACTGGCAAAAGGGCGGATTTTACAACAAACCATGCCGTTGCTAGAGCAAGCAGGCTTAGTCCCCAGTGAAGATGTATTGACCACGCGCAAGCTCATGGTTGATGGCCCTGTGGTGAATGGTTGCCCCGTGCGCTTCCTTATTATTCGTGCTGCTGATGTGTGTACCTATGTGATGCAAGGCGCGGCAGATATGGGCATTGTCGGACGGGATATTTTACTGGAATCACGACCGGATGTGTTCTCACCATTGGATTTAGAAATTGGGCGTTGCCGTTTGTGCATTGCAGGGCCAGAAGCCTTGGTACGCCAAGGATCCCCTAAGCGTGGAAGTCGTATTCGCGTGGCTACCAAGTATGATTATTTAACCGAGCAGTATTACCGCAGCCAAGGCTTGCAGAGCGAAGTGATTCACCTGTATGGTTCAATGGAACTCGCTCCCTTGGTCGGCATGGCAGAACGTATTGTTGACGTGGTAGAAACAGGCAGCACGCTCAAAGCAAACGGGCTGATTGAAGAGGCTACCTTGTTTGATATATCCAGCCGTTTAATCGTCAACCCCGCCAGTTCAGTGACCCGAAGCGATATGATTAAACCCTTGATTGCACGGCTGCGCGAAGCAGTGGTGGCGCAACGTACACACAGGAGTGAAAAATGAGTGCTATTCGTCGTTTACATGCCGCTGATGCGGATTTCCCTCAACAATTGGATGCACTACTGTCGCGAGAAACCGATACGGGAACCGATGTCCAAGAGCTGGTTGCTGATATTTTAAGCCAAGTTCGCAGCCAAGGTGACGAGGCATTGTGCCGCTTTACGAGCCGTTTTGATGCTTGGGATTGTACACCCGAAGCGATCGTTATTGACCGCGCTCGCATGGAAGCGGCATGGAGTGCCGTCTCTAACGAAGACCGTCATGCACTAGAGTTAGCCACGCGCCGCATTCGCGATTATCACCAGCATCAGATGCAAGAAGATTGGAACATCACCGATGCGCAAGGCTTTACCTTAGGTCAGCGCATTACGCCCTTGGATCGTGTCGGTCTGTATGTGCCAGGTGGTAAGGCAGCGTACCCCTCTTCGGTGCTGATGAATGCCGTACCTGCGATGGTCGCAGGGGTCAAAGATGTCACCATGGTCGTGCCTACACCTGGTGGTGAAATGAATGAATTAGTGCTGGCAGCAGCCTACACCGCTGGCGTACAGCGTGGTTATGCAGTAGGCGGCGCGCAAGCAATAGCAGCATTAGCTTATGGTACCGAGAGCATCGCGCCCGTGGATAAAATCGTCGGCCCTGGCAATAAATTTGTTGCCGCTGCGAAACGTCAGGTGTT
>JAUZQP010000215.1 GCA_030950965.1 Mariprofundaceae bacterium | reverse complement strand
TTACGCTTACGGCCTATTGGTTCGATTCCCTTGTGCTCAATCTTTGGAATTACTTCCGCCGACCCAAGGTTCACTTCCCGGCGGATGGCTAATCCTTACCGGAGCGGGATTTTCACCCACCAGAATAAACGACCTTGCCCGGCCGCACTATGAATAATTCAGGTTAGAGGAGCATCATCATAATTGCTCGCAACGGATTCATGGACGTTGCCATTCTCGGTGAGCATCTTATGCTTCGCGCCCCTGTTTTACACACAAAACTGTTATGATTTTAGGAGGCTGCCTGTGGATATTGATGTCAAAAAAGTTGCTATGCTGGCACGCATACAACTGAGCGATGAAGAAGCCAACGACCTCGGCCCGCAATTAAGCGATATTGCTGCTTATGTGGAGCAGTTAGGCGAGGTCAACACCGATGGTGTGGCTGCCACTGCGCATCCGCATGATGCTGCTATGCCATTGCGCGCTGATATTGTCACCAACGGCAATCGTCGTGATGACCTACAAGCTCCTGCGCCATTAACTGAATCCGGCCTTTATGTTGTGCCAAAAGTCATCGAGTAGAGGAAGCCATGCCATTTCGTTCATTAACCGAATTACAACAGCAACTTGACGCGGGTGAAACCACTGCCGTCGCTTTAGCTGAGCAATATTTAGCCCGCATTCGCGCCCACAATCCAGAGCTTAATGCTTTTGTTGATTGCAACGATGCGCATGTGCTGGCGCAAGCCCAAGCATCCGATGCCCACCGTGCCGCACATGGCGCACGTTCTTTGGAAGGGCTGCCGATTGCCGTCAAAGATATTTTTTGCACAGCCGATGGTCCTACCCAGTGCTGTTCCAACATCCTCAAAGACTACCATGCTCCTTACGATGCCCACGTCATCACACGCTTGAAAGAAGCAGGCGCAGTGTTGGTCGGCAAGACCAACATGGATGAGTTCGCGATGGGCTCATCCACCGAATCGTCTGCTTTTGGTGCTTGTCGCAATCCGTGGAACACCGATACCATCCCCGGTGGTTCTTCTGGTGGTTCAGCCGCAGCCATAGCAGCGGCTCTGACCCCTGCGGCTTTGGGTACGGATACAGGCGGCTCCATTCGTCAGCCCGCCGCTTTGTGTGGCATTACAGGCTTGAAACCCACCTATGGTCGTGTTTCACGCCGTGGTATTATCGCCTTTGCTTCATCGTTAGATCAGGCAGGCCCTATGACTCGCACCGTGCGCGATAGTGCTATGATTACAGCTGCCATCAGCGGACATGATCCTGCCGATGCCACCTCGGTTGCCGATGCTCCAGTAGTAGATTGGTTGGGCGCATGTGATAGCCGTGATATGAAAGGCTTAAAGATCGGTCGCCCGACTGAGTATTTTATTGATGGCATGCACGATGAAGTGCGCCAGTCTGTTGATGCAGCATTGGAAAAATGTCGCGAACTGGGCGCGGAGATCGTCGATATTTCTCTGCCCCATACCAAGTATGCCATCGCGGCCTATTATGTGATTGCACCGTCAGAAGCATCTGCCAACCTATCGCGCTACGATGCTGTACGCTTTGGTCACCGTTGTGATAACCCTGAGGATCTGCTGGACATGTACACGCGCAGCCGTGACGAAGGCTTTGGTGCCGAAGTAAAACGGCGTATTCTCACAGGGGCATTCGCACTCTCTGCAGGCTATTACGATGCCTATTACATCAAGGCGCAGCAAGTTCGCACTTTAATTCGTCAAGACTTTGACCGTGCCTTTGCCGAAGTCGATCTCATTGCGACCCCCACCAGCCCGATTCCCGCCTTCCGCATTGGCGAAAAAACCGATGATCCGCTCACCATGTATCTGTCCGATGTATTCACCATTGCGGTGAATCTGGCTGGACTACCTGGCTTGTCTCAACCGTGTGGCTTTGCCGAAAAGCTGCCTGTAGGTCTGCAATGGATTGCACCCGCATGGCAAGAAGATCGCTTACTGTCTGCCGCTGCGGCATACGAGGCAGCCACGCCTTGGCATCAACAGTTCCCCGCAGCCTTCAACACAGGAGATAAATCATGAGTTGGGAAGTTGTCATCGGACTGGAAGTTCATATTCAGATCAACAGCAAAACCAAGGCATTTTGTGGTTGCTCGACACAATTCGGCGCAGAACCGAACACGCAAACCTGCCCTGTATGCCTGGGCATGCCTGGGCAGCTACCTGTATTGAATGGTGAATCGGTACAAAAAACCATTCTTACGGGCTTGGCAATCAATGCCGATATTAATTTAGAATCTCGCTTTGATCGCAAGAACTATTTTTATCCTGATCTGCCCAAAGGCTACCAAATCAGCCAATTTACCGTGCCGTTAGTCGATGGCGGATACATTGATATTCCCACCAAAGATGGTGAAAAGCGCATTGGTGTGACGCGGATTCACATGGAAGAAGATGCGGGCAAGTCCATGCACGAAGGGCTGGAAGCTGTATCCCACATCGACCTGAACCGCTCAGGCGTGCCGTTGATGGAGGTGGTTTCCGAACCCGATATGTGCTGTGCCGATGAAGCTATTGCTTATTTAAAGCAACTGCACCAGTTGATTCGTTTCCTTAACGTGTCAGGCGGCGATATGGAAAAAGGTCAATTCCGTTGTGATGCCAACGTCTCCGTACGTCACCCTGGTGAACCGTTAGGTATCCGTGCTGAGTTGAAAAACTTAAACTCCTTCCGCTTCATCAAACAAGCCATTGACTACGAAGTCATGCGTCAAATCGAGTTGATCGAAGACGGTGGCACAGTGGTGCAAGAGACCCGTTTGTACGATTCAGTCAAAGGCGAAAGTCGTTCCATGCGCAGCAAAGAAGAGGCGAATGATTACCGTTACTTCCCCGAACCTGACCTGCCACCGTTACGTGTTTCGCAGGCAGAAGTCGATGCTATTCGTGCTGGCATGCCTGAACTGCCAGGCGCGTTACGCAAACGTTTTGAAGGCGAATATGGCCTGTCGCCTTACGATGCTGATGTGCTGACACAGACGCGCGAATTGTCAGGATGGTATGAGCAATTGGTTGCTGCCCATCCGCAAGACCCCAAACGCTGTGCCAACTGGATGGCAAATGAGTTGCTTGGTCGCTTGAACGAACAAGGCGTGGACATTGCCCATTCATCGGTCAATGCAGTTGCCTTAGCAGCACTGATCAATCGCATTGATGATGGCACGATCTCGGGTAAAATTGCCAAAGATGTACTTGATGCGATGATTGAAAGCGGCAAAACTGCCGATGCCATTATCGAAGAAAAAGGCTTGAAGCAGGTCTCCGATACAGGCGCGATTGATGCCTTGATTCACGATATTATAGCAGCCAGTCCGCAACAGGTTGAACAGTACCGTGGCGGACGCGACAAGCTGTTCGGCTTCTTCGTCGGTCAGGTCATGAAGGCAACCAAGGGGCAGGCAAACCCTGCGGTGGTTAACGAACGTTTGAAGGTGTTGTTGGCAGGCTGAGTTCTACTGTGATACTCGACCGCTACATCTTTCGGCTATGGCTGACCCCGTTCATGGGTGCCTTAGCCGTGGTCATTGGCATATTATTGTTGGGACGCTTACTTAAGCTTATCGCCCTATTTGCCGATAAAGGTGTGGAATGGGGCGTGATGGCATCCATGATGGCTGCCATCCTCCCCTACTTTCTCATCATCACGATTCCAATGGCGTTTTTCTTTGCCATGCAGCATGTCATTTTGCGCCTCTACCAGAGTAGCGAAATGGATGCCTTTCGTGCTGCTGGGATCTCATTTTTCCGTCTATTTCGTGTTTTATTTGTGGTCGCGATGGTGCTTGCCGTGTTGTTAGAGGTCACCGCCATGCACTGGATGCCACAAGGGCAAAAGCTGTTTCAAGGCTTGCTGATGGCGATTCAAAAGATGAAGCCAGCGCCAGGGTTTGAGCCGCTTCGCTTTAACCAAGACCTGGAAAATTTCACCATTTATGTCCAAGGGCAAGATGCCGAAGGGCGTTTCAAAGGCTTTATGCTAGAAGATCGGCGCTCCACCACGCCCGTCGTTTACATGGCAGAAACGGCCACCTTGGAGCACATCGCCGACGTGTTGCGCTTTACCCTGTTCAACGGTGTGCGCCTAGAGGGGCAAGCCAACAAGTTGCGATCCATTGCCTTTGAACGCTACCAAGTAGGCATGGATCTCGGCGCATTAGGGCTGCTCAAAGTTCCGACATGGAACATCCGTTCGTTTGAAATGGAAGGCACAGCGTTGTGGTCAGCTATTCAAGATGGCACAGCAAGACCCGACATGATCTCCGAATGGCACCGCCGCTTGCTCATGCCCACCACCCTGCTGGTACTATTCCTCTTCGCGCTACCACTATCCCACACCGCCAAACGCAGCAGCAAAGCATCCTCCTACCTACTCGGTATAGGCATAATGATTCTCATCTACAACGTACAGCTCGCCCTACACCAACAGGTCACCCACGGCGATGCCCATTGGTACGTCATGTGGCTAGGGCAAGCAGCGTTTCTCATCCTAGGGCTATGGCTATTCCGCAGAGCCAGCCAAGACCGCATCCCCAGCCTGATGGAGCAAGCATGGGTAAGAGCCATATTTAGTCGCAAAAAGGTGGTGAAAAGCTAAGTTTGTAACTTGTTGGTACTGAAGAGCCACTTGGTTGCTGGGTTAAGCCAAGCGTTTGGTAGATTAGCTGTTGCGCGTTGCATTAGGCAACGCGCAATAAATAATCTACAAAAATTGCTTGTCTTTTTGCCCAGCATCGGCGTTGCAAAAAAGCTTACATAGTCAAGCTATGCTTCACTTTTTGCGCCTTGATGCTGAACAAAAATCCTGCGCGATTTTGGTAGATTATTTATTGCGCGTTGCCTTACATCCAAACTGCTATAGCAAACACGCCAAATGCCATCAGTCCCGCCAACAAATCATCGGCTATGATCGACCACCATGGCGGACCGAGGTGTTCGCATGGACCAATGGGGAAGGGTTTGAGAATATCAAACAGGCGGAACAACACGAAGGAAGCCCCCCACACCCATGCCACAGAAAAGGGCAGAGCCAACGCATCATAAAGGCTGAGGCACAAGCTTAGTGTCAACCATTGACCCGCCCATTCGTCAATAACAATCCAGCCAGGGTCTTCATCGACAAGCTGCGGTAAAGCACGGGCGCACAACCAGCAACCGAAGAGAGTCACCAACAGCGTGGCACATAGCATCATCAATAACGTACCGCTTGCACCAAATAACAGCGCGAATACAGGTAAGCTGGCCAAGGTTCCCCAAGTGCCAGGGGCAGGCTTCAGCCAACCACTACCGAAACCTGATAAAAAATAATGTTCCCATGGTTTAACGTTCACCGCATCAACCTGCTTGCCGGTTGTGGAATACCAAAAAAGTACCGTTAGGACGCACCGCAATCCGACTCCAGCAAGCATAGGGTACATCAAAGCGACGAATATGTGCCGCATCCATGCCCGTGAACAGCATCAGTAACATGCGCACGGTTCCTGAATGCGCGACCATCAGCAGATGACGATGGTCACGATGAATATTTCGCTGCTGCACGTCATCAACCAAGGTAGCAATACGTTGGCGGAAATCATCAAACGCTTCGCCGCCTGGAGGGCACATACCCGCAGGGTTATCGCGCCAGCGTTGTAACAGGTCAGCACCATAAGCAGCAGTAATTTGCGCTTCGTCCAAACCTTCCCACTCACCATAGTGCATTTCATGCAAACGGGGTTCGACATGACATGGTACGCCATGCGTAGCCTGCCAACGTTCACTCATTAAACGGCAACGCTGTAGTGGTGAAGTCAGCACTGCATCGACATCATCCATCATGTGTTGCCACACACCATCCATCGCAGCCTCGCCCTCTGCTGTTAACGGGTCATCGATGCTGCCGCGATACTTGCGTCCGCCATGCAATGCACCATGGCGCATTAAATCAATAATTATTTCGCTCATAAAACCTCCGCTACCTCTGCGACCAACTGCGCTTGTAATGCCTCTTTATGATGCGGAAAAAAATGGCTCGCACCTGCGATAGCATGGCTATTCACCGTCGAGCTATGCGCTTGCAACCATGTTTGCAGCGCATCAAAGGGTACAATCTCATCATCGCTGGCTGCAATGACAGTACAGGGGGGACGGTGTTGTGCTTGGTCGAAAAAGGCATAATCGTGCATCTGTACGGCAGGTGCGACAGCGACCGTATGCTGGACGCGCTCATCGCGGCACGCTGCCTGCAAACCTGCATAACAACCAAAGGAGAAACCAGCCAGCCACAGCGGCGCATCAGGCTGCATATCGGCGAGCCAATTCAACGCGACGGTGGCATCGTCGCTTTCGCCGCGACCATCATCCCAATGTCCAGCACTCCCTTCGACACCACGAAAGTTAAAGCGCAGCACGCTGCACCCTTGTTGGTGGAAGGCACTAGCCATCCAATAGACCACTTTATTACGCATCGTTCCACCATACTGCGGATGTGGATGACATACCACCACCGCAGGACGATGCTCTTCACCTGGTTGATAAATCCCTTCTAATTCGCCCACTGGACCATGAATATTGACTAATTGATGTTGCATGAGGCGTATATTGTTAACATCTAAGGGGTTTTGCAATGCAGCAAGTGGATGACTAATGATACAAACAAGAACGTGTTATCTTCACATTGCTTGTTGCTGGCGCAATGTGCGTACATCTTCAAGGCTTAAACCTGTTTTTTGCGCAATGGTTTGGTCATCAAGTATATCAAGAAAACTTGTGGCAATACGTTGGGAGGCTAACCATGCACCTTGCTCTACGCCTTCTTTCAACCCCTCCTCTTTACCTTCTTTCAACCCCTCCTCTTTGCCTTCCTTCAAGCCCTCCTCTTTGCCCACGCGCTGCGCCAGTTGTAGTGCGCCACGCTGGTCTTGGATGAAAATTTCGCGGCGTTCTTGGTCATCCAGCTCTTCGCGGCTCAGCCCTGCTTTGTTGGCAATGACAAAGGCATGGTTG
>JAUZQP010000214.1 GCA_030950965.1 Mariprofundaceae bacterium | reverse complement strand
GATAATTGAGGAAAAGGTCATTTCTTGATTTGGTGTTGTCATATCTGTCATAGCATCCTCCATAGAAAACGCTATATTATACTACTACACAGTCATAATGAGAATTGCTGCTTGTTGTAATCATTCACACCCCTCTGTTTTTTCGCCATCAAGGCGAAAGCGCGCAGTTTACGCTTGGGTAAATGAGCACTTTCAACGCAGAGGGCGGAAAAATCAGTGGGGGAGTGAATGATTACCTCTTGTTTATACGATGAATATGGATTGATAGACGAGTAGAAATGGATGTTTTATTTTTCCCTCGATCCTAACCTTGCTACTGAAGCACAGCTTTCATTCATCGCTGAAATCATTATGATTGCCAGTCTTTAGGGTCGCGGAAAAAATTAAGCATTCAATTTACACGATGGATATGGATGCAGATTCAAGGCGCAGAATGAGGTGCATATCCTTCGATATGTACCTCATTCTGCAACGATGAAGCTGGATTCATAGACGAGTAGAAATGGATGTTTTATTTTTTCCGCGACCCTTATGCGGATGGTGTGGTGCTGTCCGCTGTTGAGTTTTTACCTTTGGGAGTTTCATCGTGAACAATAGTTTTGATGCCCGCAGTCATTTGCAGGCAGGCGGAAAGTCATTTGAATATTATCGGCTGGATGCCGTGGGCGATGTCTCACACCTGCCGTTTTCGATGAAAGTCCTGCTAGAAAATATGCTGCGCCGCGAAGATGGTCAGACCGTTACTGCCGACGATGTGCGTGCCGTAGCACAATGGGATGCCGAGGCTGAACCCACCAAAGAGATCGCCTACATGCCAGCGCGTGTGTTGATGCAAGATTTCACAGGTGTGCCTGCGGTGGTGGATTTGGCTGCCATGCGTGATGCTGTGGTTGCTTTGGGTGGCAATGCGGAAAGCATTAACCCGTTAGTCCCTGCGGAACTGGTGATTGACCATTCGGTGCAGGTTGATGTTGCAGGCACTTCCGATGCCTTTGCGCGCAATGCAGAGCTGGAGTTTTCGCGTAATCGCGAACGTTATAACTTCCTAAAATGGGGTCAGGGCGCGTTTGATAATTTCAAAGTCGTGCCGCCTGATACAGGGATTGTGCATCAAGTGAACTTGGAGTTCTTGGCGCGCACCGTGTTTGTCGATGATGCAGGCGTGGCTTACCCCGACACCTTGGTGGGCACGGATTCACACACCACGATGGTCAACGGCTTGGGCGTATTAGGCTGGGGCGTGGGCGGTATTGAAGCCGAAGCGGCGATGTTGGGACAACCGATCTCTATGCTGATTCCTCGCGTAGTGGGGTTTGAGCTGACAGGCAGCTTGCCTGAAGGCACGACCGCCACCGATTTGGTGTTGACGATTGTAGAGATGCTGCGCAGCCATGGCGTGGTCGGTAAGTTTGTTGAGTTCTACGGCACAGGCTTGGATCATCTGCCGTTGGCGGATCGTGCGACGATTGCCAATATGGCACCAGAATACGGCGCGACTTGCGGTATTTTCCCCATTGATGAAGAGACCCTCAACTACCTGCGTTTAACAGGGCGCGAAGCGGATGTCCCCTTGGTAGAAGCGTATGCTAAGGCGCAAGGCATGTTCCGTGATGCGAGTATAATCGCGACCTATAGCGAAACGGTGTCGCTCGACATGTCCACCGTGGAAGCATCGCTGGCTGGTCCTAAACGCCCACAAGACCGCATTGCTTTGAAAGGTTCTAAGCCTGCATTTAGCAAAGCCGTGGCAGTGATTAAAGAAGAAGCCCAGCTGGATAGTCATGCCGTTGACTGCACCATCAAGGGTGAAGCAGCACGCATGGAAGATGGCGCGGTGGTGATTGCTGCGATTACCTCTTGTACCAACACATCGAACCCATCGGTACTGATTGCCGCAGGTTTAGTGGCACAAAAAGCCGCTGCTTTGGGCATCAAAGTACAACCGTGGGTCAAAACATCGTTAGGCCCCGGCTCTAAAGCAGTCACCGAATACTTGAACCAAGCAGGCTTAATGCCCGCGCTGGAAACCTTGGGATTCCATGTGGTCGGTTATGGTTGCACGACCTGCATTGGTAACTCTGGGCCGTTGGATCCTGCTGTCTCCGCAGCGATTGCTGAAGGTGATTTGTCGGTCTGCTCTGTGCTATCGGGCAACCGTAACTTTGAAGGGCGTGTCCACGCCGAAGTACGCATGAACTACCTTGCCAGCCCACCGCTGGTCGTCGCTTATGCCTTGGCAGGCACGATGAATATTGATGTTTTCAACGAGCCCTTAGGGCAAGGCGCAAACGGCCCAGTATACCTCAAAGACATTTGGCCCACACAGGCGGAAGTGGCGAACAGGGTGAAGACCTGTGTTACCCGTGCCCAGTTTGATACCGCCTACCAAGGCGTATTCGATGGCGACAGTCACTGGCAGGCACTTGCTGCGCCACAGGGTGAGCGTTTTGCTTGGGAGACAGATTCCACCTACATTCAGAACCCTCCCTACTTTGAAGGTATGAGCGCGCAGCCTGAGCCTGTGCAAGCGATTCGTGGCGCGCGGGTGCTGGCAGTATTGGGTGACTCTGTGACCACCGACCATATTTCTCCAGCAGGTGCGATCAAAGAAGATTCGCCAGCAGGTCAATACCTGCGCGAAAATGGCGTAGCGGTAAAAGATTTTAACTCCTACGGTTCACGTAGGGGTAATCACGAAGTGATGATGCGCGGCACCTTTGCCAATATCCGCCTGCGCAACCGCCTTGCCCCAGGTACAGAGGGCGGC
>JAUZQP010000213.1 GCA_030950965.1 Mariprofundaceae bacterium | reverse complement strand
CAGCGGTCAAGTGGAACAACTGGGGCAATGGATGGAAGCCAAGGAAGCGGAAGTTGCCTTTGTCGATCATCAATTATCACCCGTGCAACAACGCAACCTAGAGACCGCGTGGGGAGTCAAAGTTGTTGACCGAACAGGTTTAATTTTGGAGATTTTTGCTGACCGCGCACGCACCCGTGAAGGCTGTTTGCAGGTGGATTTAGCGAGTTTAAATTACCAACTTGGTCGCTTGGTGCGTTCTTGGACGCATTTGGAGCGGCAACGCGGTGGTCATGGCTTCCTCGGCGGCCCTGGTGAGCGGCAGCTTGAATTAGATCGGCGTATGATTCGCCAAAGCATTCAACGTTTAGAAGTCGATTTATCTCATGTGCGTCGTATGCGTGCTACCCAGCGCAGTGGGCGCGAACGTAACGCCGTGCAAACTGTTGCCTTGGTTGGTTATACCAATGCTGGGAAGTCCACCCTGTTCAACCGTTTATGTCAGTCCGATGTCCATGCTGCTGACCAACTGTTTGCCACCCTCGACCCCACCCTGCGCAAACTCACTTTGCCCCATGGTTTATCGCTGATGATGTCCGATACCGTAGGGTTTGTACAAGACCTGCCGCATGAATTAGTTGATGCTTTCCGTGCTACCCTGGAAGAGGTGATGGAAGCAGACCTTGTCATCCATGTGCGTGATATGGCTGATCCTGAATCGGCGATGCAAAAACAGGTGGTGGAAGAAACCTTGCAGCACATGGGCTTGCACGGTGATGACATGCCTATGATGATTGAAGTGCTCAATAAATGTGACCTTGCCCCACATATTGAATCGCGTATGTGTGAAGGAACGCACGGCAGCCGTCTCGCCTTGTCCGCGCTGAGCGGCGAGGGTGTCGATGATCTACTCACGGTGCTACAACAATGGCTGCAAGCTAGCATGCAAGTATGTGAGCTTCGTGTGCCTTTAGGCGATGGTAAAACCGTCGCCTTATGCCATGAACATGGCGTTATTTTAGAACAGCGTTACGACGATGAGGCACTGTACCTACGGGCGCAATTACCCGCCCGCTATGCCTTACAATTGGCTGATATGATAGTGCAGGATGAAGTGGACTAAGGCACACTTCTAGGAGACTGTCCGAGAATAGAAGAACCTACTGCGGAAGTGCTGGATTTGGACAGGCTTCCTCATGATTTTTGTTAAATACAATAAGTATTCGCCTCAAGTCACAAGGGAATCTGCCTCAAACCAGCATCCGCTCGCTACGATTCCTGTTTTCGGACAGCCTCCTAGGCGTGCTCTATCGCCATGCAAATCGCCTAATGGCTATGCTCATGCTAGCGTGCGGCGCTTGAACAGAACAGGCATTCGTCCTGTTTCCCATTCCAATGATAGGCAGGAAGATGGAACGCATACTCATTCTTGATTTCGGCTCACAATATACACAGCTCATTGCACGACGCATTCGTGAAGCGCATGTATATTGTGAGATACTCCCGGGAACGGTGGACGAAACAACCATTCGAAACTTCGATGCTCAAGGCATTATTCTTTCTGGCGGCCCCGATTCGGTGCTGGAGGAGGGCTCTTTGCGCGTGCATGGCTGCGTGTTTGAGCTGGGACTTCCTGTGCTCGGTATTTGCTATGGCATGCAGTTGATGACCCACATGCTCGGCGGCACGGTCGGTAAGGCTACGCACCGCGAATACGGCCGCGCTCAGATTCACATTGATGATCATCAAGGACTGTTTCAGGCTGTGCCTAGGCAGGATACGATGGAGGTATGGATGAGTCACGGTGACCGCATTGAACAACCTCCCACGGGTTTTGTTCATATCGCTCACACACCGAATGCACCGCATGCTGCCATGGCTGACCACCAACGGCAGTTCTACGGCATTCAGTTCCACCCTGAGGTGGTTCATTCACCACAAGGGGCAGAACTTTTGACCCACTTTGTCCGTCAAACTTGTGCTTGTCATGGGCAATGGACGATGGGCTCTTACGTCGACCAAGCGATAGCGACGATTCGCCAGCAAGTTGGCGATGGAAAAGTGATTTGCGCGCTGTCTGGAGGTGTGGATTCATCGGTGGCAGCGGTGTTGATTCACCGGGCTATTGGCGACCAACTGACCTGCATCTTCGTCAATAATGGCATGCTGCGCTTTGGCGAGGCGGAGAAGGTGCAACAGGTCTTCCGTGATCAGTTCAATATTCCATTGGATTATGTTGAAGCGGAACAACGCTTCCTTGATCTACTGGCTGGTATTACCGATCCTGAGCAAAAACGCAAACGTATTGGGCATGCCTTCATTGAAATTTTTGATGAAGAAGCCAAGGTGATGGGTCAAGTCGATTTCTTGGCGCAAGGAACCCTGTACCCCGACGTGATTGAATCGGTATCGGTGAAAGGGAAATCGGCAGTCATTAAGAGTCATCATAACGTCGGTGGCTTGCCAGAAGAGATGAAAATGTCGCTGGTGGAACCGCTGCGTGAATTATTCAAAGATGAAGTGCGTAAACTCGGTCGTGAACTGGGCATCCCTGAAGATGTCATCTCCCGTCAGCCATTCCCAGGCCCTGGTTTGGCGATTCGCTGCTTGGGTGAAGTGACGGCTGAACGGCTGCATATTTTGCGCCAAGCCGATGCGATTGTGCTCGAAGAGATTAAATCTGCTGGACTGTACCATAAAATTTGGCAAAGCTTCGCCGTCCTTTTACCTGTGAAGTCGGTCGGTGTGATGGGAGATGAACGTACCTATGAATCCTGTATTGCCATTCGTTCAGTGGAATCATTGGACGGTATGACAGCAGATTTTTCTCACCTGCCGCATGAATTATTGGCACGGTTCTCCAACCGCATCATTAACGAAGTACAAGGCGTGAACCGGGTGGTGTATGATATTACATCTAAGCCTCCTGGAACCATTGAATGGGAGTAAATATGAAAAAACAACACCTAATCTGGGGTGCGGCAGCGGTAGCATTATTGCTAGTCAGCGGCTGTGATAAACCCTCTCAACCTGGCACACCAGCGGGCAAGGTTGCAGAACAAGCTGCACCAGCAGCGAATGGTGCTGCTGCATTAACATCTGAGATGGACAAAGTAAGTTATGCCATCGGCATGGACATTGGTAATTCGCTCAAGGGACTGAATGAACCGCTTAATCGCGATGCATTGTTTGCCGCAATCGGTGATCAACTCGATGGTAAAGATCCAGCCTTAAAGCCTGAAGTCGCGGCTACTGCCAAGCAAAGTTTCTTTAAGAAACGTGCAGATAAAGAGAAGGCAACACGCGACGCTGCCGGTGCTGAAAACATCGCCGCTGGCGATACTTTCCGCACTGAATATGCCAAAGGGGAACATGTGAAAACAACTGAAAGTGGCCTGATGTATGAAGTCCTGACTGAAGCCAAAGGTGCAACACCTGCTGCTACCGATAAAGTAACGGTAAATTACAAAGGCACGTTGATGGATGGCACTGAGTTTGATTCATCCTACAAACGCGGCACACCTGCGACATTTCCGCTTAATGGCGTGATCAAAGGTTGGACCGAAGGCGTGCAGTTGATGAACGTTGGCAGCAAGTTCAAGTTCGTTATTCCACCAGAATTGGCCTATGGTGCTAATGGCGCGGGCAAAATGATTGGCGCAAATGCTACGTTGGTATTTGAAGTCGAATTACTGAGTATCGAAGGTAAATAAGTCTTAGTCTGACATGCATCAATCACCGTAATGATGGTACGATAGCATGTGTAAATGTCAGGTTGGAGTGGTTCAGCGGCACAATAACCGCTGAACCATTCCATCATCCGAGGAACTATGGAACGTTTTAACACTGCCGCTTACCGAGCTGTTATTGATGAAGCTCAAGACAGTCGGCATTACACGATTAGCGAAGCAGCGACCAAGCTGATGCAAGATACGGCAACTGCTGGTTACCCCCATGAAGTATGTGGCTTACTGATCGGCATGGTCGATGAACAACATTGGCAGATTGAGCGCGCTGTAGCTATCGAAAACATCAACAAAGAACGCGCCAGCGACCGATTCCAGCTAGACCCTGCGGCTTACCAAGCAGTGGATCGTGCATTGCGTCGCAGTGGTCAAGAAATTATCGGTGTATTCCATTCGCATCCCGATTGCTTAGCACGTCCATCTCCTACTGACCTTGAAAATGCTTGGGATATGTTTTTATACCCCATTGTAAGCGTTTGTGATGGTCAAGTGACTGATACAGCGTATTGGGCATTGAATGATGCAAGCAGACAGTTTTGTACCATCACCCAGTCATCATAAGGGCTGCGGAAAGAAATAAACATCCCCTTCTGCTGGTCTATAAGCTTAGCTTCTGCGTTTCAGAACTGGTTACATATCAATGATATGCTCCCTCTTCTGAACCTAAACTTCTATTCTGCGCACTATTGAGATGTTTATTTCTTTCCGCAGTCCTCATACCAAGTCCCCGATGAATGCTATTCATGCACACCGTGTAGAGAGAGATTGAATGCAAAATTATTTGATGATGTTGATTCTATTGCTGGTTACTGGCTGCGTGCCACACCAAGGTACGCACGGAACGACTGAAAAAGCCGTAACCGCGCAACATCAAGCCACGCATGCTGCTACGCCGAAAAAGTCAGCGGTAGATATGCGAACCATGCTGAGTAAGAAATCGGATGAATTTCTCTACCTTAGCAGTAAAGCTGCCTTAAATGATGGTGATTTTAATGCGGCCTATATGTTTTTGGGCATCCTTGCCAAACGGTCGACTCAATTATCACCACAACTGGAGTTGGCACGTTTATACATCGAAACAAAGCAAGGAGCTAAAGCAAGTGCTTTATTGCAACCTTGGTTACGCAAGTTCCCTGTAGATGCTAGCACCATAGAGCATAGCGATGCCGTGCTGCTACACCAAATTTATGCCAAAAGTTTACAAGTACAGGGCAAAAACACAGAAGCCATCACCACCCTACAAGCAGTGTTGGACAGCAACCCTAACGTGCAATCTTCTCGTGTGTATTTGGTGCAATTATTATTAGCAGAAAAGCAATGGAAGCGTGCTGGCAGATTAGTGAAGGAATCCTTGGCAAAACGTGAATCAGCGATCATGCTCAATTTGCAAACTGATATTGCCTTGCGTCAAAACAATATGAAGCAGGCACGGCGTAGCATTATTCGGCTCGAGGCTTTAAAACCCCATGATGAGCAGGTCACTATTTTACACAGTGGCATTGAGAATCAAAGTGGGCATGATAAAAAATCTGAAGCCATACTGCGCGCCTTTCTTACACGCTACCCTAGCGCACTTCAAGTAGCACATCGATTGGGTCAATTTTTAATCCAACAAAAGCGATTGGATGATGCTATCGAAGTGTACCAAGGCATGTTGCAATATAGCAAGGGAGTAGTGGAAATTTACTCCACATTAAGCCTCTTGAATTATGAGACGAAACATTACCGCCAAGCGGCTGATGCATTGATTCAAGCACTGCGCTTAGAACCCGAAAATGAGATGTTTCATTTTTACTTGGCTGTTAATCAAGAGTTACTGGGTGAGTTAGATTCGGCTCGTCAGCATTATGTTAAAGTATCCTCCACGCACGAACGCTATGCCATGAGTCAGCTGCGCGTTGCTGCTATTGCGATAGAACAAAAAAAATTATCCGAGGCAGAAAGTACGTTGTTAGCCGTACTGAAAGAAAAACCTGATTACGCTGATGGTTGGGGTATGTTATCCGCAGTGTACCTGCAACAAGAGGCGTACCAAAAAATATTGGACAACACACAGCCAGCACTGACCTTAACGCCTGTCCCTAACAGCTTGCTACTCAATCGAGCCGTAGCCTACGATCACTTCAAACGCTACAGCGATATTGATAGCACCATCCAACAACTGCTCCAACAGAGCCCTGATGATGCTGAGGCATTGAATTTCTTTGGTTATTCATTGGCTGAACGCGGTGAACGTTTAGATGAGGCTGAAGGCTATGTTCAACGCGCTTTGAAGCAGCAGCCAGACAATGGGTTTTACCTTGATTCATTGGCGTGGATTTATTACCAACGGGGCGTGTACAGTAAAGCGGCTCGTATTCAGCGACGAGCCTTAGCGAAGGTTAAAAATATTGACCCTGTGATGTTCGATCATCTGGGGGATATGTTGTGGCGACAAGGTAAGCAACAAGCAGCGCGGCAAGCGTGGCAAGATGCCCTCAGCCGAGCACGTACCAGTAAACGTACCGCGTTAGAGAATAAAATAAGGCACGGACTGTAAATGCGTCACACGCTGCTGACCATCGCGCTGTTATGGCTGTTGGCAGCATGTTCTGCCCACCAGCCGTTGAGCACCAGCAGACAAGCAGGCGATACAGCCCCCGCTATTGGACCCTACCCTCAACTATCAGCGCGTTTGATTGTGATGCAGCCGAACCATCGCTGGCAAGTGATGATGGACTGGCAGGGTAATGCCCATGCTGGAACAGCGCGACTAACGCATGCTGCCAGTGGTCGGGTCTTGTTGATTCGCTGGCAAGGCAAGCAGACCAAGATGCTTGATAATCAA
>JAUZQP010000212.1 GCA_030950965.1 Mariprofundaceae bacterium | reverse complement strand
GGAGTCCTTTTCGCGAGGAAAGGCAAAGTACAATCCTATCGCCAAGGTGGTGCATCTTGCACCCATGATGCTAACCGCTATGCTAGCACCATGATTACACTTTCTCACCGCATTGAACAAGTTAAACCATCAGCGACGCTGAGTATTACTGCTAAGGCCGCTGCTTTGCGCGCTGAGGGGCGAGATATTATCTCGTTGTCCGTCGGAGAGCCTGATTTTGAAACGCCGCCAGCAGCACGTCAAGCAGCCATTGAAGCAATCAACAGTGGCAAAACACGCTACACGCCCGTGCCAGGTATTCCCGCTTTGCGGCAAGCGGTTGCGGATAAGTTCAAGCGTGACAATGGACTAAATTATAGCCCCGAACAGGTGCTCGTTTCATCGGGTGGCAAACAGTGTATTTATAATTTATTGATGGCGATGATTAATCGCGGTGATGAAGTAATCATCCCTGCCCCTTACTGGGTATCTTACCCCGATATGGTACTGCTTGCCGAAGGTGTGCCTGTCATGGTGAATACAGGTGCTGATTCTCGCTTCAAAATTACTGGCGAACAATTGGAGGCAGCTATCACCCCTGCCACACGTTTGCTGTTTCTTAACTCTCCATCCAATCCTACAGGTATGGCGTACAGCGCAGACGAACTGGCTGCTTTGGGCGCGGTATTACGGAAACACCCACACATAGCGGTTGCAACCGATGACATGTACGAAAAAATTATTTTTGATGGCACAGAATTTGTCACCTTTGCACAGGTGAATCCAGACCTCATCGATCGCACCATCACGCTCAATGGCGTATCCAAAGCACATTGTATGACAGGTTGGCGGATTGGTTATTGCGCTGGGCCGTTGCATTTGATTCAAGCCATGAGCAAAGTACAAGGTCAAAGCACATCCAACCCCTGTTCAGTGTCTCAACATGCTGCACTGGGAGCTCTACAGGGACCAAGTGAACCACTGGAAAATATGCTGGCGACCTATGCAATACGCCGTAAATGGTTGATTGCAGCGCTGAACACCATCCCTGGCATGAGCTGTTTGCAGCCTGATGGAGCCTTTTATGCTTTCCCATCTATCACGCCGTGGTTGGGCAAACGCACCACTGCGGGTGAGGTGTTGGCCGATGATGTCGCCGTGTGTGCATGGTTGCTGGAGGAAGCAGGTGTCGCATTAGTACCTGGCACAGCCTTTGGCGCACCAGGGCATGTGCGTTTTTCTTACGCTGTGGCACAGGAAGTGCTGCAAGATGCGGTCAACCGTGTTGCCGCCGCCGCTGCCACATTGCGCGATCATGAAGCATAACTGTGCCAATCTAGATCACCTTACCGTACTGTGCATGGGCGGCTCTGGTGCCAAAGCTTATCTTCAAACACAATTCACACAGGATGTAACACGCCTTTCGCCTACGCAAGCGATATATGGTGTGGTACTCACACCCCAAGGCAAAACCATTGTCGATATGCAGGTGCTACAAGCCCATGACGAAACCCTGTATCTATTGCATGACAGCACAACCAGCGCCGCTTTGTTACAACGGCTACGCCTGTTTGCATTGGGTCATGATGTAACGTTCGCGTTATTAGCGTGGTCCGTGCAAGCAGCGTATGGTGAAGTAGCTGCACGCTGGTTAGCACAGAACGATAACACGCCATTATCCTGCTCCACAGATGATCATGCGTTTATTCTCGCACAGCCCGATGGTGTCGCTGATGCATGGCATATCGCGGCAAGCCCATGGCAACCCGATGATAGTTGCGCCATGCTGAATACGGCGCAACAAGATCAACGGCGTATCGCTGCGGGCATGCCACGTTTTGGTGTCGATTGGGGCGCAGGTGATTACCCACTCCATGCCAACCTACGCGAAATGGACGGCATCAGTTTTGATAAGGGCTGTTATGTCGGGCAAGAGATCAGTAGCCGCATGCACTGGCGCAATGGCGTGCGTCATGCCCTGTATCAGGTTCGTTTGGCAGCCATGCCAGCATCGTACCCCTGCGATGTATGCAGCACAGTCGCTATTGGTCGCTTAAGCAGTTGCGCGACAATGGACGACGGCAGCGTGCTTGGTATTGCCCGCCTACCCGCAACCATCATGGCAGAAGAGCAGCAAGCCAGCCGTCAAGCCCTTCATAGTGCCGATGGCATCAAGCTTGAACCGTTGGCAATATGCTGCCGAGTGGGAGACAACCGTTGAATATTCACTCTTTTGCCGAGACGGCAGCGATGGCTGACTATGCCACCACCCATATGCTTGCACTGGCTGAGCAGGCGATTGCGCAGCGGGGGGCGTTTCACTTGGTACTTGCAGGTGGAACCAGTCCACGGCAATGCTATGAACGTTTGCGTCAACAAGCAGCAGTATGGCAATCGTGGCATATTTATTTTGGCGATGAACGTTGCCTACCCATAGGCGATGCGGAGCGCAACGACACGATGGCAGAACGCGCTTGGCTCAATCATGTGGCCATTCCAGCAGCACAGATTCACCGCATGCCCGCCGAGTTAGGGGCGGAAACTGCC